>CAYJBW010000092.1:0-5317 GCA_964368255.1 uncultured Christensenella sp. | reverse complement strand
CCTTATTAGTATAAATAGTTTTGGCAAGTCCCCGCAAAATAACTATGCTTTCATCGGACAGTTTTAGTATTTGACCTTGCAAAGTTCTAGCAACTCTAAGCATCCTTTCCACCCTGAGTAACTCACCTAAAGTAAGCATACTAAGTACGGACGCTCTTTCCATAGCTACTGTTATATCGTCAAAATTTAGCGCAGGTGAAACGGAATGTTGAAACAAAATTTTGTCAGCTTCTTCCACTTCGTCTAATCTTGCGCGAACAATCTCAATGTCGCTTGTGGGCAAAATTTGCATAATTTGTTCTTTTGCGCTCGCAGAAGAAGCAAAAAAAGCTACTTTTTGCAGTATTTTTTCGTATTCCAATGCCTTTAATGTCTTGTTGCGCATTATTTCACACCCCTAGTTATATGCAATTTGTTATACTTATTTGTATCAAATTTTTGCTCACAGTAATAATTATACAACACATTTGTGATTTCTTCATTATTTGCATCAGAAAAATCAAAATATCGATAATAATCATCCAAAGCATTGCCAAGGTTAGTCAGTACTCCGTTTTTTAATGTATGTTGACAGTAGTCTTCAATTTTTGTTGTAGATATACTATATTGCCCCTTATTATCCTTATAAACTAGTTTTTTGCCACAATTACTACAGTTTTCTCCGTTTAATTTGCGCGGACAGTGGTTTAGATACATCAAAGGTAGGTATCCATAGCTATAAATTAGGCTATCTTTCATACAAATTAGTTCTTTTTTGTTTAATTCCACCGATGCAAAATATTGATTAGTTGTACTAATTAGTAAATTTTTGTTGCTAGCTATGTTCAAATTATACCCTGCTACTACTAATTTTTCATTTTCCTTAGCAATTTGCACTAAGCCAAAGTTGTTTGCAACTACCCCGTCAAAAAGTTTGACTATGTTCGCGATTAAATCAATTTTACTATGCGAAATAAAAATTGGTGGCTTAAAAAATAGTAAGTTATCATTGCTTTTAGCGCTTTTTACGAACTTTTCACAATCTAATAAGGTAATATTACCTGGCGCGTATACGATATTTTTTACTTTCTCTTTAAGGTCTTTATTTAATTGTTTAATATCTATAATTTCCGCAAAATCTCCATTTATTTTATAGGATATTTCGTTAGGTGGCATATACTTTTTAGTTTTTTGCCGCTTATAAGTGCTTAGTAGTTTATTCTCTATCTCTCTAATAATTTTTCTTCTTAGCTCATTTAGGGACGCCTTTGACAGATAAACTTGTTCAATTTGCGCATATATTACGCTAATATCAAAAATTGTATCCTTAGTTTTGGCAAACTGGGCTTCAATATTTTCTTTAGTAGTTACTAGATTGTCAGAGCGTCGCAAAACTTCGTCCGAAAACTCCACATAAACATCTTTGCAGTGTGCAATAAATCGAATATTTTCGTTAGCAACTAAAGAAATTGCCACTTCTATAGCAAGTCGCTTTTGACTTTCTAGAAGACTTTTATTTAGCGCAATATCAGTTGTTATATTTACTTCGTCATCAATATTTATTACACTATCAGTATTTGCAAACAGCACATATTTGCCATTTTGCACTTCTCCAGTTGCTACCGCTCCACAAATTTCTTGTCCTTTTCTGATAACTTTGAAACCGTCATCCTTGTCTAAGGTAATATTCGACTCCGCTAAAACTAGCTTTTTTGATAAAATTTTTACAATTTTGCCACATTTTAAGCCAATATGGCTAGGAACAAGCGGATAAATAATATCATTATTGCCACTTAGGTAACCACTAGTAAAATTACCACGATTAAAAAGCTTTTTCAAAGTATCTTTATCTTCTTTTTCGCAAGGCTCCCCAGTGCGCAATCTGTCATAAACTTGCGTTGCTCCAGCAATATATTCATTACGGCGCAAACGGCCTTCAATTTTTAGCGAATCAACATTTATATCGTACAGACTTTTTATATCATCTGCCATGCAAATATCTTTGGCTGACAAAAGATAACCTTCCCTGGCAAATTTGCCGTCAAGCTCACTGCGGTACAAGTTCCTACAAAGTTGGTTACATTTGCCCCTATTTCCGCTGTTGCCGTTAAGCATGGACGATAACAGACATGCACCCGAAAAAGCAACACATAACGCGCCGTGACAAAATACTTCCACAGAAATAGGCACATTTTTTTCTTTTATGCTACGAATATCTTCAAGGCATGCTTCTCTTGACAAAATCACTCTGTCAAAACCTAAATTTGCTAGATATTGCGCCCCTTTATAGTTATGAACGCCCATTTGTGTGCTTGCGTGGACTTGCGCCTTACTATGCTTTTTTATAAGTGGTAAAATTGCCAAGTCTGCTATGATAAAGGCATCAATATTCGCCTTTTCTGCTTCAATTATTATATCTTTAACTGCGGATAGTTCGCTACTTTTTAGCATAATATTTAACGCTAAATAGGCTTTTACACGGAACATGTGACAAAAGTTTACCACTTCAGTGAGTGTGTCAAAATTATTCCCGTCAGCGCGCGCATTGAACTCTTTATAGCCAAAATAAATAGCGTCCGCTCCGTTAAAAACCGCAGTTTTGTAGGATGACTGGGACGCTGGTGACAATATTTCTATTTTATGATACTCGGGGTAAAAAATCGGTGCAAGCTCTCCCCATTTTCTCCACGCTCTATAACTTATTTGGCTATTATCGTATGTGGAATGGTTATCCGCATACTTCATATTTTTTATATTATCGTAAAATGACATATATTTTTTGTAAAGCAACCAAAACTTTGTCAATTTCCGCATTCACATCTGTATCTTTCAAAGTTCTATCATTATCACGGAAAACAAGTTTGATTGCTACGCTCTTTTTGTCTTTAGCTACCTGTCCGCCAGTGTATACATCAAAAACTTCTGCGCTTTCCAAAATATTTGCGCAAGCGTTACTTATGGTGTCAAGAATAAGTTTCGATGGCATTTCTGTGGGGGCTATTAGCGCCAAATCTCTCTCCATTGCTTGATACTTACTTATTGTCTTGAAAGGCTTAATGTCTATGCCGTTATTTATGATATATTCTGCATCAATTTCCGCAATACAAATAGTTTTGTCTACATCAAAGTTGTTTGCCACATCGGGATGAACTTCGCCTAAGTAGCCAATTATTTTGCCTTTACTAATAATATTTGCGCTTCTTCCTGGATGCAAAAATTCTATGTTTGTTCTCTCAAACGCCACCGCAATGTCAAGAATATTCATTATGTCTTCTATAATAGCCTTCAAATTGTAATAATCTGCCCCAACGCTACCTATTGACAACATTGCATGTTCATAAGGTAACTCTGTAAGTGGAAGATTTTTTGGCTCATAGACATTAGCTAGTTCAAATAAACTAAAGTTTTTGTTGCCCCTTGCGTGGTTGTAAGCAATAGTTTTTATCATGCTGTAACTTAGCGTTGTACGCATAATGCTAATATCAGCTCCTAACGGATTGCGCAGTTCAATAGCCTTCCTTAACTTATTGTCTTCGCTAAGAATTAGCATATCAAAGGCTTTGGGTGGTATAAATGAGTAAGAACAAATCTCTAGCGCGCCCTTACCTGCCAAAATATTTTTTAGTTTGTCCACGCGTAATTCATTAGGCTTCTTACCACCCCTTTTGTTGCTAACAAGCCTAGGCAAAATGTGGTCATAACCATAAATTCTTATCACTTCTTCAGTTAGGTCATTAACACCAACAATATCTTCACGGTATAGGGGGGTAATTGTAGTAAGCGTGTCGCCATTAGCTGTTGTTTTTAGTGACAAACTGTTGAGAATATTGATAATAGTCTGCTTGTCAATAGTGATACCAAGTACTTTGTTTATTTGCTCATAGTCATAAACTATGCTCTTTTCTTGCAAAGAATCTTGACAAAGGTCAATACATCCGCCAACAATTTCGCCCCAGTTATACTCAGATATTATTGCAAGTGCTCTATTTAGCCCTGCTTCTTGTGAGTAAAAATCAAGACCTTTCTCGAACCTGGCAGAAGAATCGCTATGCAAGTTTAATTCTCTTGCGGTGTGCCTAACACTATCTCGTGCAAATCTTGCGCTTTCTAGCACAATTGCACTTGTAGTATCACAAACAGAACTATTCGCTCCGCCCATAACTCCAGCTATTGCAATAGGCTTTTCTTTGTCGCAAATTGCAAGCGTGCTAGTACTTAGCGTATAAGTTTTGTCATCTAACGCAACAATTTTTTCACCTTCAGTTGCTTTCCTAATAACAATTTTGTTGCCGATTAAATCTAGGTCAAAAGCGTGCATTGGTTGTCCAATTTCTACCAAAACATAGTTTGTTAGGTCAACAAGGTTATTTATCGACCTTATTCCTACATGTTTTAACCTGTCTCTAATAATTTTTGGGGATACTTCTTGTTTGATGTTTGTAACTACTTTACCCATATATCGTGGGCAAAGTGCATAATTTTGATTTTCTATACTCAAATATTTATCGATATTTTGTTTATTTTCTGTATAACTAAAGCTGGGCATAATTAGTGGCGTATTTAGTACTGCCGACACTTCCCTGGCTATGCCAAGAATGCTGTTGCAGTCTGGTCTATTAGCTGTTATTGCCACATCAAGCACTATCTCGTTATTGTCAATTATGTCGTTAATATCAGCATTTATGGGGGTATTTTTGTCCATTATCCAAATGCCATTTACACCTGCGCCAACAAAATCTTCTTCGATAAGACCTAAATCTCCGCCAGAACAAAGCATTCCTTGACTTATTTCTCCGCGAAGTTCTCCGCTAACTATTTTCTTTCCGTCAGGCAGCATTGCACCGTCAAGAGCTACAGGCACAATATCGCCTTCGCTAACATTTTTTGCGCCAGTAACTATTTGCAAGGTCTCTTTGCCAAAATTTATTTTACAAATACTGAGGTGGTCACTGTTTGTGTGCTTGCTAATGCTAATAATTTTGCCAGTGCGAACATTTTTTATGGTGTCGCGCAAATAAATAATTTCTTCAATTTCAAAACCTGCAAAAACTAACTTATCAGCAAGTTCCTTAGCACTTATATCTATATTTACAAAAGTTTTTAGCCAACTATATGGTACTTTCATTACCTTATCCCCCTTTTATCTGTATTGCTTAAGAAAACGCACATCGTTTTCAAACAAGATACGCATATCCGGTATGCCATACTTTAACATGGCGCACCGCTCTATGCCAATGCCGAAAGCATAGCCAGAATATACTTTAGAATCAATTCCGCAGTTTTCTAGCACAATGGGGTTCACAATGCCCGCTCCCAAAATCTCAATCCAGCCTGTACC
>CAYJBW010000091.1:0-5397 GCA_964368255.1 uncultured Christensenella sp. | reverse complement strand
GCGCTTTTAGCACTTTGCCAATTACAAGCATTTATCTTTCCTCTACATAAAGAGAATACCTTTTGTCCAGTCTTTGACTTGCCGCTTTTACAACTGAGCGGATAGCCTTAGCTATCTTCCCACCTCTACCGATAATTTGCGCAACATGGTCTTTGTCTACCATTACACGGATATCGATATTGTCGCCGTCTTCTACTAAAACTATTTCGTAGTTCTCTTCGTTAACGAATTGCTTTACGATGTAATCTACCATTTCGTACATAATTTCACCTATTTCTTCTCAATAATGCCGTTTTTAATGAATAAATCGCGAACAGTGTCCGTTGGTTGAGCGCCACAGCCCAGCCATTTCTTTGCTATCTCGGCATCGATTTTTAGGTCAACGGGGTCAGAACAAGGATTGTAGTAACCAATCTGCTCTATGTATTGTCCATCTCTTGCCTTGCGAGAATCTGTTGCAACGATGCGGTAGAAAGGTGCTTTCTTTGCGCCTATTCTTGTTAGTCTGATTTTTACTGCCATTGTGTCCTCCAAAATTTTTATAATTAGTTTTTTTATTTAGTTAGTATATTAAAAGCCTAAAGGCATTTTTTTCTTTCCTGACGAAAAGCTCTTCATCATTTCTTTGGTTTGGTTGAACTGATTAAGTAATTTGTTGACTTCTTGCACAGTCGTTCCACTACCCTTTGCAATGCGTTTACGCCTAGATGCGTTGAGAATATCCGGATGAGCCCTTTCTTTGACGGTCATTGACTGAATAATAGCTTTAGTTCTGTCCAGTTGTTTTTCGTCAACATTTAGGTCTGCTCCTTTTAGCTTGTTACCAAGCCCGGGTATCATACCAACCATGTCTGTAAGGTTGCCCATTTTTTTCATCGTGCTAATTTGTGAAAGATAGTCTTCCAAATCAAAACTGTTCGTTTTCATCTTTTGGGCTAGCTTTTTGGCATCTTCTTCGCTTATTGCTTGTTCTGCTTTTTCAATAAGGGTAAGCACATCACCCATTCCTAGTATTCTTGAAGCCATACGCTCGGGGTGGAATGGTTCTAGCTCTGTCATTTTTTCGCCCACTCCGCAGAACTTAATAGGCTTATTTAGCATTGCTTTTATGCTAAGGGCAGCTCCGCCTCTAGTATCTCCGTCAAGTTTGGTTAGTATTACTCCGCTAATTTCTAATTGGCTGTTAAAAGTAGATGCTACATTAACGCTTTCTTGTCCTAGCATAGCATCGACAATTAGCAAAATCTCCGTTGGCTTAACTTTGCTTTTTATATCCCCAAGCTCCTTCATAAGTTGCTCGTCTATATGTAGCCTTCCAGCCGTGTCAATAATAACGGTGTCAAAACCGTTCTTAATAGCGTGTGTTACGCCTTCTTCTGCTATTTTTATGGGGGATATTTGTCCTTTTTCAAAGACTGGTATGCCGACCTTTTCGCCTACAACCTGTAATTGCTTAATTGCTGCGGGGCGATAAATGTCACAAGCTACAAGCAGTGGTTTTTTGCCTTGTTTTTTAAGTATCAAGCCAAGTTTGCCACACATTGTTGTTTTACCCGCTCCCTGCAAACCGCACATTAGTATCACTGTTGGTGGCTTGTCGGCAACTTCTAGTTTGCTATGGGTGGAACCCATTAGCTTTATAAGTTCTTCATTAACAATCTTAATAACTTGACTTGACGCGTCAAGTCCCTTTAGTATGTTGTCACCAAGCGCTCTTTCGCTCACTGCGTTAATAAAACTTTTGGCAACCAAAAAGTTGACATCGGCTTCAAGAAGTGCCACTCGCACTTCACGCATTGCACTTTTTACTTCCAGTTCTGAGAGTGCGCCCCTATTCTTTAGTTTGGAAAAAGCGTGATTAATCTTTTCGCTTAGCGTTCCGAACAAAGCCATCTATACTAAATCTCCTTGATACTTCTTATTAGGTCTTCCAATTTTTCGCCCACTTCTTCTTTGCTTAGGTTGGGCAAATCGTTAATAATTTGTTCCAAACTTGCGGTTAGTTCATTGGACTTAGCTACAACTTTTAGTTTGTCTTCCCATTCATTTAGTTTGTTTGCAGACCTAAGCAAACTTTCTCTTACCCCTTGCCTTGTTATGCCCAGTTCGTCACTAACCTCTGCAAGGCTCATATCGCAATCATAATAAAGTCTCATAATTTCTTTTTGATGTTGATTAAACATATTGCCATAATAAGCATTCAATATACTTATATTTACTCTATCTTCCATTATGCCTCCACTTTGCTGTAAACAAAATTGCTTTACAGTCTTATTATTGCACTTTAATTTTCTTTTGTCAACAATTTTATGGAAAAATGAATGGAAAAATCGATATTAGAATTTTATAGTAGTCCTGCAATGATTGTGTTCATAACAAGCAAATACTCGCTCTTTATATAAAACCTACCTTTGCTTATGTTAACAGCTGGTTGTATGGGTGCAATCCTTTGGGCGTATTCTTCCAAAAAGTTGCAATTAAATCGTTTGTTAAATTCCTTTATATTAAGTCCTGCTGTGGTGCGCAAGGCAAGCATTAGCATTTCTATCTTTTCGTCTTCCAAAGAATACTCTCTTTCTAGTATTTCTTTATTATTGCCCCCGTGTTCACCGTTAATATATTTGTTTATGTCGCTAACATTAAAAAACCTTCTACCATTGATAAGCGAATGCGCTGACGCTCCTACTCCTAAGTACTCTGACAAGTTCCAGTACTTTTGGTTGTGCTTACTCTCTGCGCCAAGCAGTGCAAAGTTGCTTATCTCATAGGGCATAAAGCCCTTTTCTTTGGCAATGTTGTACATAGTAAAATACTGCTCAATCACCGCCGCTTCACTTGCTACTTCTACAGTCTTGTCCTTTAGTTGCTTGTGTAAAAGTGTGTTTTCTTCCACCTTCAAAATATACGCAGAAAGGTGGCTAACTAGTGGCAAAAGCAACTCTAAATCCTTACCTATATCCTGTTTATCGTCAATACCTAGCATAAGGTCGCAACTAATGTTTTTGAAGTATTTATTTGCAATTTGTAGTGCCTTTAGACCCTGCTCGGCAGTGTGTGAACGCTTAATTTTTTGCAAAATCATATCATCTGTACTTTGGATGCCTATGCTTATTCTATCAAAGCCCATATTTGCATAGTCTGCTATTTTGTTGTAGCTATTGGGATTGATTTCTATAGTTTTTTCTATAAAACGGCAATGGAAAGACTGCTGGACTGTGTCAAGAATTTTTGCAACCAAGTTCGTATCCAATAAGCTAGGCGTTCCGCCCCCTAAATATATGGTGTCAACAACCTTGTTGTTGTATATTTTACCTAATAAATGTATTTCGTTGCAAAGCTCGTTTACATAGCTTTCCATAACATCTTTTTTGCCCACGCTAGAATAGAAGTCACAATAACTGCAACGGCTTTTGCAAAAAGGTATATGTATATAGATGCCTACTTTCTTCATAAAAATTTAGTCGTCAAATTTTAGTATGGACATAAAGGCTTCGCTAGGTATCTGCACATTGCCCACCTGTCTCATACGCTTTTTGCCTTCCTTTTGTTTTTCTAACAGTTTTTTCTTTCTGGTAATATCTCCGCCATAGCACTTGGCAAGCACATCCTTTCGCATAGCCTTGACAGTTTCTCTGGCAATAACTTTGTTGCCAATGGCAGCTTGAACGGGTATCTCGAACATTTGCCGTGGAATAACATCTTTTAGCTTTTCTGCAATCATACGCCCCCTGGCATATGCCTTGTCCCTATGCACAATCAAGCTAAGCGCATCACAAACTTCACCATTAAGCATAATATCTAGCTTTATAAGGTCGTCAGCATTGTAGCCGTCTAGCTCGTAGTCCAAACTAGCATAACCCCTTGTTCTGGACTTTAGCGAATCAAAAAAGTCATAAACAATTTCGCTTAAGGGAATGCTATAATCAATTTTTACCCTAGTTGGGTCTAAATATGTCAAATTGACAAATACGCCCCTTTTTTCTTGGCAAAGTTCCATTATAGAACCAACATACTCTGGCGGTGTAAAAATAAGCGCCTTTACAATGGGTTCTTCAATTTTTTCTATTTCCGTTGAGTTGGGTAGTTTTGACGGGTTGTCCACAAGCACCACTTCTCCGTTTGTTTTGGTCACTATATAAGAAACGCTCGGCGCGGTTGTGATTAAATCCAAATCAAATTCTCGCTCAAGCCTTTCTTCAATTATTTCCATATGAAGAAGACCTAAAAATCCGCAACGGAAGCCAAAACCCAATGCAGTAGATGTTTCTGGCTCAAAAACTAGTGAAGCGTCGTTAAGATTTAACTTTTCTAATGCTTCACGCAAATCATTAAATTTGCTCCCGTCAATGGGATAAACACCTGCGAACACCATAGGATTGACCTTTTTGTAACCAGCAAGTGGCTCTTTTGCGGGATTTTCTACAGTGGTTATTGTGTCCCCTACTGATGTATCTTTTACATTCTTTATATTGGCGCACATATATCCAACATCGCCAGCGTACAGCGCTTTGCCCATAGTCATATTAGGAGTAAAAAAGCCCACTTCGGACACTTCAAACTCCTTTTTGTTGCTCATAAACTTAATTCTGTCACCAGGCTTTATACTGCCGTCAACCACTCTTATAAGGCAAATTGTACCCTTATAATTGTCATAAGAAGAATCAAAAATAAGCGCTTTTAAGGGAGCGGACTCGTTACCTCTTGGGCAAGGTAATTTTTCTATAATTTGGTCAAGCACTTGGTCAATGTTTAGTCCTTCTTTGGCACTAACTAAAGGCGCAACAGATGCGTCAAGCCCAATAACATCTTCAATTTCGGTTTTTACTACATCGGTTTGGGCAGACGGTAAATCAATTTTGTTAATTACGGGTATTATTTCTAGATTGTTATCTAGCGCTAAATACACATTGGTAAGGGTTTGCGCTTCTATACCTTGGGTTGCGTCAACTACCAAAATAGCCCCTTCGCAAGCGGCTAGAGAGCGGCTTACTTCGTAGGTAAAGTCTACATGCCCGGGTGTATCAATAAGGTTTAGTGTGTATTCTATTCCCTTATATTTATAAAACATCCGCACTGGTGTTAGCTTAATAGTTATGCCCCTTTCTCTCTCTATATCCATAGAGTCTAGCATTTGTTCTTTCAGTACCCTTTCTGACACCTGCCCAGTTAGTTGAATAAGTCTATCAGCTAGCGTGCTTTTGCCGTGGTCGATGTGCGCCACAATACAGAAGTTCCTTATATATTTTTGTCTATCGCTCATTATGCTCCTTAGTTTTTACTAATTACTTCCAAATTCCCTTTCATTATATAAAATTATTTACTAATAATCAAATAATTTAGCAAAAGGTATTTTAATTGTTCACATATTATTGTATAATATAATATATTGACTAATAT
>CAYJBW010000090.1:0-5444 GCA_964368255.1 uncultured Christensenella sp. | reverse complement strand
AAATATACAGCTAATATGATATATTAAATCTATAATAATATATAGAGGTGTAATTATGGCGTATGATTTATTGGAAGTAGAATTGATTTTTGAAGATTTAGAGGACAGAATAACTAAGTCCATCAATTCACTTAACGGTGAGTTAAACAATATGCGTGCAGGCAGAGCCAATATTCATATTTTAGATTCCGTTAGAGTGGATTATTATGGGGTAGAATCTCCCCTTAATCAGCTTGCAAATGTAACGGTACCAGAAGCGCGCTTAATAATGGTAAGCGTTTGGGATTCCAGCATGCTAAAAAAGGTAGAAAAAGCAATAGTTGATGCAAATATTGGCATTATGCCCAATAATGACGGCAAAGTATTGCGTTTGTATTTCCCAGAACCTACCGAAGAGAGAAGAAAGACACTTGTTAAAGATGTCAAGAATTTGGCAGAAAGAACAAAGGTTGCTATTAGAAATATCCGTAGAGATAGTATTGCGCAAATAAAAGAACTAGAAAAGAGCAAAACTATAAGTGAAGACCTATCCAAAGGGTATGAAGCGGATGTTGACAAGAAAGTAACCGCAAAAATTGCTGAAGTAGACAAAATATCAGCAGATAAGGAGAAAGAAATATTAACTGTATAATGAAGCATTTAGCTATTATTATTGACGGTAACGGTAGGTGGGCAGAAAAGCGTGAGCTTGAGCGAATTAAGGGACACGAAAAGGGCGCATTAGCAGTAGAAAGGGCGATAAAAGACTTTGCTACACTAAATATTGATGTACTCACATTTTATGCTTTTAGTACGGAAAATGTAAAAAGAGAACCTAAAGAAGTAAGCAATTTGCTAGGTGTTATTGCTTATTTTTTGAATAATAGCATACAAGAACTTGTCACAGAATTTGATTTCAGGGTACGCTTTATTGGGGACTTGCTACATCTTCCAGAACAATTACTAAAAGCAATCGTTGCGCTTAATGCAAAAGCAATAAACAATCGTGGCAAGTTAATAGTTTTTGCAATAAATTATGGCGGAATAAACGAAGTTTGCAGAGCTTTTGACAAAATACTTGCAAAAAGAACCTTTCTAAAAGATAATTCTCAAGTTACTAAGGAAGAACTTTTTGAAGAACTTGACACGGCAAACTTAGATATGCCTGACGCCATACTTAGATATGGTGGGTATAAAAGGCTAAGTAACTTTTTGCCTTTGCAATCGGCATATTCTGAGCTGTTTTTTGAAGATAAATTATGGCCTGATTATGACAAAAGTGACATAGAAAAAGTTTTAGACACATATAAAAATATAAAAAGGAACTTTGGAGGAACAAATGCCCAAGAAGAAAATGAATGACGGTTTAGCGCGCACAATAACTGGGTTAATAATGGCAGGAGTGTTATTCTTGATACTCTGGCTAACAAGCTTTTCTCAAGTAATATTTGACATTTTGGTGCTGATATTTGGCGCTATTGCAACATTTGAGATGTATAAGGCAGTAACTAGAGCAGATACTGGAGTTATTGACAAAAAAGGCTACAATGTTAGCAAGTGGTCTATACTACTGCTTGTAATAATTATATACCCATTATGTTATTATATGGGCTATGTTGGACTAATTTTTGCATTTCTTGTTTCCTTGCTTGTTGCTTTTATTGAGTTCATATTTGACACAAAAAAGTCTTTAAGCGATTTTGGTATAAATATTTTCGTTTTAATCTATCCAATGCTAATACTTGGACTAGTTTTTGTGCTAAATAGAGTTTATGGAATGATACCTGTACTGCTAGCTATCGGTATTGCACTTCTTAGCGATGCAACCGCCTACTGGGTTGGTGTCACACTTGGCAATAAAAAAATATTCCCAAAAATCAGTCCGAAAAAGACTTATGCAGGGTGTATCGGGGGCATTTTTGGCGGGATATTGGGCGCAATTATTATTTATTTAATATTTGAGCTAGGCAAATTTCCAACAAACACAATTTATATATTTAAGTTTGATTACAATATTCCTGTGCTTATATATATCGTTATTGGCGCTGTTTTGGCGTTCTTTTCGGAAGTTGGTGACCTTGCCGCTAGCAGAATAAAAAGAGCAGCAGGCATAAAGGACTATAGCAGTATACTTGGCTCTCACGGCGGAGTTATGGACAGGATTGATAGTATTTTGTTTACCGTAATGGGTATGACAATTATTATGACAATGATAAGATTTTTTTAGATGAAAAAAGTTGCAGTGCTAGGCTGTAGCGGTTCTATTGGCTCTACGGTCTTAAACATAATTAGAAAACATAAAGACAAATATAAGGTATCGCTTCTTGTTAATAATACCGACCTTGCTAAGCTAAAAATACTAATTAGCGAGTTTCAACCCGATTATGCGGTATGTGTTAGTGCAAAGTATTTTTACAACAAAGGCATTGAACAAATTTTTGATAGCAGTATTTTAACGGAGATAGGTCTATACCTTACAAGTGACATTGTAATAAACGGCATAGTGGGACTTGCTGGACTAGTGCCATCACTTGTAGCCCTTGAAGCAAACAAAATACTTGCCACGGCTAATAAAGAAAGTTTCGTTTGTGCGGGAAATCTAGTTATTAACGCAAAAAACAAACTTTATGGCAAGATATATCCACTAGATAGCGAACACAGCACAGTTTGGCAACTAATTGACGGCAAAGAAAGCGATATAAAAAGGATAATTCTGACGGCATCTGGCGGAGCTTTTCGCGATATGTCCGACAGCGAACTACGCAAGGCAAAAGCCGATAAGGCGCTTTTACACCCTAACTGGGTTATGGGCAAAAAGGTCACGATAGACTGCGCTACCTTAATGAACAAAGGTATGGAAATTATTGAAGCAAAGCACTTATTTGGGAAAGAAATATCAGTTGTTATGCACAGAGAAAGTATAATTCATTCTCTTGTGGAGCTAAAAGACAACACAATGCTAGCAGGACTATCACAGCCCGATATGACTTTGCCCATTCAATATGCCCTTACATATCCACGCAGAGAACCAACAAGTGTGGGTGGATTAGATTTAGAAAAAATATCTAGCCTAAACTTTGGCAAAATTGACGAAAAGCGTTTTCCTTGCTTTGCTATAGCAAGAAAAGTTGCTAAGTATGGAGATTATGCTGGTACTGTTATGAACGGCGCCAACGAAGTTTTAGTACAAAAGTATATTGAAGATAAAGTTAGTTTTTATGGCATATCAAATGGCATAGAAAAAGCGTTAAATAAGTTTGGTTTGGTGGGGGAGATATCCACTGCTTCCGATGTTTTTTGTATTGATAAAGAAGTAAGGGAATATACTCTAAGTATAATAAAGGAATTAGGAGAATAATATTGTTAAGCGCGACATTTTTAGGTGTTTTAACTAGCATAGGTTATGTGATTTTGGCTATTATTTGCCTTATGCTTATGGTGGTTATTCACGAACTAGGACACTACTTAGCAGGTAAAGCATTAGGATTCAAAATTCTTGAGTTCTCTATTGGCTTTGGTCCGCCAATTTTTAAGCGTACCAGCAAAAAAACGGGTGAAAAGTTCACTATTCGTCCCTTTCCGCTCGGTGGAGCATGTATGTTTGAAGGGGAAGACGAAGATAATCCCAGTGAAAAAGCATTTAATAACCAAAAGCCTTGGAAAAGGCTAATTGTGCTTTTTAGTGGCGCTTTTTCTAACTTTCTTTCCGCAATACTCTTTATTACCTTACTTTTTACTTTTTATGGGCAGTTAATGCCCACAGTAAGTTCAATATATGTTGAGTCTTATGTTGCCGAAAACATTGTTTTGCAGGTTGGGGATATAATCTATGAAGTTAATGACAGACAAGTTAATATTGTCATGCAAGACGATTTGCAAAAGGCTTTTTCACGCATTGGCGATGAAGGCGGAACATTTACAGTAATTCGTGACCATAAAAAAGTGAAAGTTTTCGTTAAAAGAAGTATAGTTTTTGTTAGGGATGAGAATGGAAATATTATCTATGATACTAATAATGTGCCACAAACTAGAGAAGCTTTTGGTTTTGTCAGTAGTTTGCAGTATGTAAAATTAAACTTTTTTACCGCACTTGCGCGCTCTTTCTCCTTTAGTTTTTATGTAGTTTTCAAAATTCTGTGGCTACTTGGGCAGTTGATTAGTGGTAAGTTATTATTTGCAGAATCCGCCGGCGGACCTATTGCCATTATATCCACGATGTCACAAGCAGGGCGAACTGGCTTTGCTTCACTTGCCTATGTTGTGTGTATAATTTCTGCCAATTTAGCGGTTATGAACTTGTTACCGCTTCCAGCCCTTGACGGCTCAAGAATGGTATTTACAATAATAGAATGGGTGGCAAAAAAACCTGTTAACAGGAAAGTGGAGGGCGCAATACATTTTACCGGGCTGATTTTGCTATTTGGACTGGCAATTTTTGCAGATGTACTGCGATTGATACAATGAAAAAGGTAGTTTATGTAAAAGATGTTCCCATAGGTAATGGCTTTGTTAGCATACAATCAATGACTAACACGCTAACGCACGATATAGAAAGCACTAAAGCGCAAATTATTAAGTTAAAAAACGCAGGCGCGGATTTGGTGCGCGTATCCATTCCCGATATTGACAGCGCAAACGCAATTAAAGAGCTAACTTCGTTGGGTGTGCCGCTAATTGGTGATATCCATTTTACCGAAAGACCGGCAATAATTGCTATAGAAAATGGCATCAACAAAATTAGGCTTAACCCTTCAAATATGAGTAAGGAAGGGATTAAAGCAATAGTAAATTCTTGCAAGGAATATAATGTACCTATAAGAGTAGGGGTAAACAAGGGTTCGGTTGGTAGTGCAACGCCCCAAAAACTAGCTAGTTTATGCGTGGACACAGCCCACCTAATAGAAGATTTAGGTTGGGACAAATTGGTGCTAGCTGTTAAGAGTAGTAGCGTAAAAGATACAGTAGATGCTTATCGAGAACTTGCCAAAATGACTGACTATCCCTTGCACATCGGACTTACCGAAGCAGGCACTAAGGCAAGCGGAGAGTGTAAATCTGCAGTTGCCATTGGTAGCTTACTTCTTGATGGCATTGGCGACACTATTAGAGTTAGTCTGTCTTGTGACCCTGTGGAAGAAATTTTTGCTGCCAAAAGGATACTTCGCGCCGTAGGCATTGACAAAA
The DNA here is from genome assembly GCA_964368255.1 of uncultured Christensenella sp. GTDB lineage: Bacteria > Bacillota > Clostridia > Christensenellales > DTU072 > CAG-1782. Next base: position 281 of record CAYJBW010000090.1, on the reverse strand, counting down.
ACTTTGTAGAAGTTATTGCTTGCCCCACTTGCTCTCGAACACAAATCCCTGTGTCCGAGCTTGCAGAAAGGATAGAAAAATATACAGAAAATATGCATTTTCCCTTAAAAATAGCTATAATGGGTTGTGTGGTTAATGGAATAGGCGAGGCCAAAGACGCTGATTTTGGAGTGGCAGGCGGTAAAAATATATCAGCTTTGTTCAAAAATAAAAATATTATTAAACACATACCGAACAACAACATATACCAAGAAATAATAAAATTAGTAGAAGAATACAAA
>CAYJBW010000089.1:0-5573 GCA_964368255.1 uncultured Christensenella sp. | reverse complement strand
TTGTTAGGGCAAGCAGGCGATACATACTACAAAATAAGCCGAAATGTAGATTTTTTCGATATGATGTAATTGCTGTTATTCACGACAAAGTGGAGCATTTGCAAAATGCTTTTTTGGCAAGTTGGAAATAAGTAGCATTTATATAATAAAAAGTATAAAAATCGCTTGTAAAATCCGTACATATTTGATATTATATTTAAGACTTGCAACAGTCCTATGCAGGGGCGTTAACAAAAATAGCAGATTAACGCAAATTTATGACCTGTACGAATGTTGTTTATATAAAGTGGAGGTAAGTCGATGTCAAACATTATTGATGCAATTGAGCAAGAGGGATTAAGAAAGGATCTTCCTGATTTCCGAGTTGGCGACACAGTAAAAGTGTTCGTTAGAGTTATTGAAGGAACAAGAGAAAGACTACAAGCATTTGAAGGGGTAGTTATTGCTCGCAAAAATGGTTCTATTAGAGAAACATTCACAGTTAGGCGTTTGTCTTTCGGAGTAGGCGTTGAGAGAACATTCCCAGTGCATACACCTAAGATTGACCATATCGAGATTGTCCGTACAGGTAAAGTTAGACGCGCAAAACTATACTACTTAAGAGGACGCACAGGTAAGGCTGCCAAGATTAAACAAAGAGGTCTATAATTCTTATTAAACTAATGGAAAACAACCGTTCTGCTACTGTGGAATGGTTGTATTCATATTTGAGAGGTTAGCACAATGAAAAGCAAAATTAAAATAGTTGTAACTGCATTGTTATTAGTACTTTCGCTTACATTTTTTGTAGGTTGCACCAACAAGGATGCCAATATTTTGAAAATCGGCGAAGATAACAAATTCGTCTATGAAAACTTGACAGAAGCAGGGGAAGATTGGAAGTTTGTTACAGCAGATACTGCCACAGCAACCAGTGTTTTTACTATCGTTGATGACGAACTAGTAATAAACACCACCACAGCAGGTTGGGCACAAGCTCTGCAAGAAGTAAAGTTATCACCCAACACATACTATTTGATAGAATATACTTTTACAGCTACTGGCTTCTCCTCATACAGTGAAACGGGCTATGATGGTTTGTTTGTAACGATACTGGAAGACGAAAGTTTTAATACCGGTGACAATTCCGTTCATCACAGGGGGATGTCAACCACCAAAACTACGGGTAAAATTTATTTCAAGACAACTCAAGCAAAGAAAACTACACTTGCTATAAATGTTGGTTCTAAAGATTTTCCAGTTAATGTAACAGCGGTTACCATTGGTGACATAAAGCTTGTTAAAGTTCCAAAATCACAAATTGTTAGTGAAGAAGCTAGCTATTTTACCTTTGTAAGCGACACTTACAGTGAAGCAAGCACAAAAAACATTCCTTACATTGTTTTTGGCGGAATAGGAATAGTTCTTCTTTGCTACGCTTTTTATGTAATGTTCCAACGCAACTTAGGCATTGACGGACAGTTCAAATCAAAATTCCTTATTAAACTTCGTGACAGCAAGTGGTTAGGAGTTATTTCTGTTGCAGGCATAGCTCTAGCATTTAGGTTGCTTATTGATGTGCTAGTAACTGTTCTTGCAAGTAATAAACTACACTTTATGCTCGGCTATAATGTGGAAGGGTATGCAACGCAAGCACTGTTTTTAGGCAACTACGGCACAGTGTTTTTGTCGGAGTCGCTAGCAAAATTCGCAACAAACAACAGCTATACTTACCTTGCGCCAGAGAGTTCTCCGTTGCAATTATATTTGTTAACTATAGTTGGGCTTATTAGCAAAATATTTGGTAGTAACCAATATCTTGCGGCAACTTTTTTTGTAAAATTCTTTGCGTCACTTGCGGATATTGGCACAGTTGTTCTTATTTATGTTATGCTGAAGAAGCATGTTGGCAATGTCGGCGCCTCCATTATTGCGCTACTATATGCCCTTCTACCAGTTACCTTAGCAGTAAGCTCGCTTTGGGGCTTTGTAGAAAGCGTCACAGTATTCCTAGTTGTACTAACTTTCTTCTTTATATTGAAGAACAATTATTATGGAGTAGTGGCAAGTTATTTAGCAGCATTCCTATTTTCTTGGACGGCGATAATAATTGCGCCAATAATAATTTTCTATACAATACAGCAGGCAATAAATAACAAAAAGTTGATAGTACCTATTATAATAGTAACAGTTTGTTATCTAATAATTTTCTACTTAGCTAATCTGCCATTTACAATAAATGCAGTCAAGAGCGGTTCCTTCTTTGCAAGTGTAACTAACTATTGGAATTTGGTATTCAAAAATCCACAATACACCCGCAACGCTTACAACTTCCAAGGACTTCTTGGCAACAACTTTGCCGATGTGTCCACAGAGTCACTTATTGTAACTATAATATTCGTTGTATTCTTACTGTCTTTAGTGGGCTTTGCCTACTTTAAGTTCAAAAACAGAATGAACTTGATGCTACTTGCTACTGCATTTATCAATATGTTTTTTGTTTTTGGCAATAATATGGCACCGACAACCATTTATATGTCATTAGCTTTGATGTTAATCTACGCTATGATAAATAAAGAAAAGAGAATATTCTTTAGCTTTGCAGCTTTTGCAACATTGATGTTCGTCAATGTGGGAGTTGGGGAGTTAATAACTAGCTACACAGCGATTTCTGATGGAATTATTGTCACCAACGCAGTAACTTATGTGTTTGGCGCCCTATACTTATTGGTTGCGCTATACTATGTATATATTGTTTATGACATAGTAGTTACCAAAAAGATTAGAAGAATTCAGCCCATGACACTGACATATCTTGGCTGGTGGAAAAACCTATTCTTACGCATAAAAAAGAGCTACTACAAGCTACGCATTAAAGTTGCAAAACAATAGTTAGCGGATAAGTAAACACTTCTAAACTTGAAATGCACCCCAAAAGCCATACAAGCTTAGAAGGTGCATTTTTTATGCGAATAAAGAATGTTAAATGCAAAAGTAGTACTGACAAATTTGAAAGTATTTGTGTAATGCACAAAACTATATCGACTAAATTTTTTTACTAGTGAAAGGAAAAACATATCAAGGAGTATATATTCTAATGAGTAAAACATGTGACGGGAATTGCAACAACTGTAGTAGTAGTGATTGCAAAGATAGAGATTTACACGAAAAGCCAAATGAACTGAGTAAAATTAAAAAAGTTGTAGGTATTGTAAGCGGTAAAGGTGGGGTAGGAAAATCTATAGTTACTTCAATGCTTGCCGTCCTTGCAGAACGCGAAGGGCTAAATGTGGCAATACTTGATGCGGACATTACCGGTCCATCTATACCACAATCTTTCGGCATAACAGGCAAAGCGGACGCGTGTGACTTAGGGTTGTTCCCAGTGCAAAGTCACAAGGGGATAAAGGTAATGTCTATCAATCTTTTACTTGAGAAAGTCACTGACCCAGTGATTTGGCGCGGACCAGTAATTGCTAATATGGTCAAGCAATTTTGGACAGATGTGATTTGGGACAATGTAGATATTATGTTCATTGATATGCCACCGGGAACGGGCGATGTACCGTTAACTGTGTTCCAGTCTATACCTATAGACGGTATTATTGTAGTTACTTCACCCCAACAGTTAGTTTCTATGATAGTAACTAAAGCAGTGAATATGGCAGAAATGATGAAAATACCTGTGCTGGGCATTATAGAAAATATGAGTTATATAAAGTGTCCAGATTGTGGCAAGGATATAGAAGTGTTCGGCAAAAGTAATATTGAGAGCATCGCAAGCGGTCATAACCTTGATATTTTGGGTAGAATTCCGATTGACACAAAACTAGCAGCAGCTTGTGACAGCGGACTGATAGAGTTATTTGACGGGAATTGGCTAGACAAGGCAATACAAAAAATAATTAGTATGCCAGCTAAGGAGATATGATATGCCAAACTATGCGGACAAAGCAATGGATTACTTTAATCAAGGGTACAACTGCGCCCAGTCTGTAGTAGCCGCTTTTTGTGACAAGCTAAATATTAACCTTACTACCGCGCTAAAACTATCTTCGTCTTTCGGCGCAGGTATGGGCAGACTACGCGAAGTTTGCGGAGCGGTCACGGGTATGTTCATTGTCATAGGCTTTTTGTATGGATATGACGATGCGAGCGATAGCGCAGCAAAAACTGAGCTATATGAATCTGTTCAAGAATTAGCGACTAAGTTCCAAGAGCAAAATAATTCTATTATTTGTAGAGAATTGCTTGGACTTGATGGCAAAAGTAGTCCTGTTCCTGAAGCTCGCATAGCTAAGTACTATGCAATCCGCCCTTGCAATGAGCTAGTAGGAATTGCTGCCAAAATACTAGAAGACTATATAAAACATAGGGAAGAAAGTGTATAAAATAGATATATTTAGTGAAAAGTATATGTTATTTTTTACATTATGACTGATTTACTATATTTTTTTTGCGGAAAGCTGAAAGACAATCACAGTTGACATCATTTTTGGAATAATATATACTTTTATTTAGTTATTATAATATATTTAGGAGATAAAGTTATGAGTAGTTTTGAAGATTTACGCATCGTAGATAACTTTTATCAAACATCGGCTTTTTTCCCAATGCCCACAGTTCTTGTTGGCACACTTGCAGAAAACGGTCAAACTAATCTTGGACCATACTCCCTTATACAACCCTATTATGTAGCAGGGAAAGACTATTATGCAATGCTACTTTGTTGTCGTAATTCTTCCAATACCGCGCAAAATCTTATTAGGCATGGTAAATGTAGTATCAACTTCATTCCTGACAGCAAGAAATATTTCAAAGAAACAGTGCGCTTAGGCTTTCCTGGTGACACTACAGAAGAAAAAATGAAAGACTGTATTTTTACACTGGAAAATGGTTTTATGGCTAGTCAAAATGCAGATTTTAGTTACCCTAAGGTAGTAGCAGAGTCATTTCAGGTAATGGAATGTACTTGGATGCGTGAACTAGATAATGCCCAAAACGATAAGTGCGGTTTGTTAGAGGGCTATGCGCCCCCTTATCATGACTTTAACGGTATAACTTCGGAGTTTGGCGCACACTTTATTCTTCGCATAGACAGAATTTTGATGAAGCCAAAATACCGCAAGACCATAATAGAAGGTGTAACGAAGAAAGGCTTTCCGCGCATACCTGTGGATTATGGCTATCGTGATTCCAAAAACTTTTGGTACACACCCTTTGTGGCTCCCCGTGCTGAGTTATTGCCAGTGCGTCAGGGTAGCTTGCAGTCGGTACGCTACGCAGCAGATAGAATTGATGACAAAATAAAGTTCACAGATGACGCTTGCGCCAAACTGGTAAAAGTACCAAGAATATTCCTAAATACTGCGCTAAAAGGTTGCGTTAAATGGGCGCGTGAAAATGATGTAGCGCTAATAGATGGGCAACATATGGATACTATTAACGATAAAAGAGCCAAAGAAAAAAGTGAAAAAAACTAGTTTACTACACAATTACAAAATTCTAGCAGTGACAACCCATTGTAAGATTTTTAGATAATTTTTTTATAAATTATAACAAAGCGTGTTTTGTCTAATTAAATATGATAATAG
>CAYJBW010000088.1:0-5582 GCA_964368255.1 uncultured Christensenella sp. | reverse complement strand
TGGGGGAAATTTATATGAAAAAAAGAATTACGATATTCTTTTTGATAATCGTAACGCTAATTAGTGTTTTGTGTCTTGTTTCTTGCAAAAATGATGAGTTCACAATAATTTTTGAGGGCAATGGCGGTGAGCTGATTGAAGGCTCTGCGTCACAAACAGTAAAAAAAGGCGAAAGCGTTAGTCCGCCCAAATTTGATTTGGTTGGTTATAATCTTTCTTGGGGGGACGCATCTTTTGATAGCATAAAGGAAAGCTTGACTATAACGGCGGTGTGGACTCCCAAAAGTTATAGTATTACTTACAACCTTGATGGTGGTACAAACAACCCTAACAATCCCACTTCTTACACTATAGAAAGTGAAATTATTACTTTGCTTTCCCCCACCAAACCCAATTATGTATTTGGTGGCTTTGTTGAAGGAAACACTATAAATGCAAAAAGCACAGGGGACAAAATATTTACCGCTTCTTGGACATTGGTGCAATTTGCTTATACTTTTTTTGACGCAGACAGAACTACTATATTAAAAACTGCAACTGCTGACTATGGCAGCGCAATAATCCCACCAAAAAGCCCCACAAAAGACGCTACTAATCAATATACTTATACATTTAGCGGTTGGGACAAGGCTATCCCAGAAAGTTTGACAGCAAACATTTCTTTCGTTGCTTCGTATTCTTCTACTATAAATGAATATACTTATACTTTCTTTGATGAAAACGGCGATGTGCTTAATACTGTTACATCGGATTTTGGCAGTAAAATTGTTCCGCCACCTAATCCCACTAAAGAAAATACCGCGGAATATACTTATTCTTTTAGTGGTTGGGACAAGGCTATCCCGGAAAGTTTGACAACAAACATATCTTTCGTTGCTAACTATCGCAGTACATTGCGCAATTACACCGCAACATTTAATAGCAATGGCGGAAGTGAAGTTGATAGTATTACGCAAAATTACGGAACAACAGTTACTCTCCCACCTTCCCAAAGAAAGGGCTATGATTTTGGGGGATGGTTCCATGATAATGACAGTTTCACCGAAGAATTTACTTCTTCTGACACGATAAAAGGTAGCCTTGTTTTGTTTGCCAAGTGGATTGCTTTAGATGTTAGTCAATTGTGGACTAGAAGTGTAAATGATTTGACGCAAATACTTGATAATGAAGACCTGCCCCTTGATAGTATTACCTATCAAAGTGGAGAACAACTGTCTATTACAAATAATGACGATAGTTACGAAATTTTTCATAAGGCGGTTTGTCTGGGTAATGTTATTCTTGCAGCGCAGTACAAAGAAGGCACTCCAGCAGAAGCTATATTTTTACTGGAAAAACTAGTTAACTTTGGCTACAATTACTATCGTTACTACGATACCAATATTTTAATATTGAATGTTATGTCACTTTATGACATTGTTGGCGAAGATGTATATTTAGATAACGGCATTTATTATTCTCGCGGTGGACAGGTACTGCTAAAGTATACTAACTCAGACACATCCTTCCTTGTTCCCACTAGTGTAAAAAGCATTGGCACTTTTGCTTTCCGTAACAATGCCACTTTGCAAAATATAGAGCTAAGCGAAAACTTAGAGTCAATATGCGATGAAGCATTTGCAAGTTGCATTGCACTAAAGACAATAACAATTCCTAACAAAGTTAGTTTTATAGGAAGGGCGGTTTTTTCGGGTTGTAAAAATCTAAATCAAGCAACATTAGGCTCAGCTCTTACAGAAATTAGCCCACTTATGTTCAAAGACAGCGCACTTGAAGAAATTGTTATTCCTGGCAATATAAAATCAATTGGAGAAAGCGCATTCGATAGTTGCACGATGCTTCAAAACATTATTATACCTATCTCTGTGTCTTTTATTGACGAATATGCCTTCTATGATTGTGATACTCTCATAATTTATGTTGTGGCAGATGCCAAGCCACAGTTATGGCATAAAGATTGGAATATTAGCAACTGCCCCGTTTATTGGAAGTGGGGAACAAAATATACGGTAACATTCGACGCAAATGGCGGAACTTATATTAGCGGAGAAGAAGTACAAAATGTTAATAATGGCTTTGATGCAAAGCCCCCAGTTTATGAGCTAATAGGCTATGACCTTAGTTGGAGCGTGCCTTACACAAACATTACTTCACCAACAACCATTTATGCAGTATGGACAAAGAAATTATGCACTTATACTTTTTATGACGATGACGGCACTACCGTACTAAAACAAACAAAGGACTACTACGGCAGTAAAATTGTTGCGCCACCTAATCCCACAAAAGAGGCTTCAGTGGAATACACTTACGAATTTTCTTGGTGGAACAAAGAGATACCCGATTCCCTAAATGAAGATATCACTTTTATTGCGGAATATGCTAGTTCTCTTAACAAGTATACCTACAAATTCTATAACGAAGACGGAACTCTACTAAAAGAAGAAAATATATATTACGGCAGAGAAATTTTGCCCCCAGATAAACCAACAAAAACATCTACTCCAAAATTTAGCTATAATTTTAGCGGTTGGGACAAGGCTATACCTTCATATATAGCGGAAAACCTTAACTTTACTGCTTGCTATTCTGCCGTAATAAATCAATACACTTATGGCTTTTATAACGATGACGGAACAATGATAAAGGAAGAGAAAAAGGATTATGGCAGTAGTATTATTGCCCCAAGCAACCCCACCAAAGAAAAAACAGCGCAATTCTCTTATACATTTTATGATTGGGACAAACCAATACCAGATACTTTAACAGAAAATATTTATTTTAATGCCACATATCGTAGCACTACCAACAGTTATACTTATACTTTCTTTGACGAAGATAATGTTACTCTGCTAAAAAGAGTCACAGAATCTTTTGGCAGTGAAATTATTCCGCCGGATAGCCCGACAAAGCCGTCAAACGCACAGTATTCTTATGCTTTTAACAACTGGGATAAACCTATACCAGTATTCCTTGACAAAGATATAAACTTTATTGCGGTATATTTACAAACAACCAACCAGTATACTTACACATTTTTTGATGAAGATGGAGAAAGTGTGTTAAAATCTGCAACTGTAGACTATGGTAGCACAATCGAACCCCCAAACACTCCTACAAAAGCGGAAACAACTCAATACAAATTTACATTTAGCGGTTGGAACAAGGATATACCTTCTCAACTTGTGGCAAATATATCTTTTGTTGCGCAATACTCTGCATCTTTGCAAGAGTATACTATAACATTTAACTCAAACGGCGGCAGCCCTGTAGACGCAGTGACAGAATTATATGAAACAACCATTACCGCGCCGAGCGCTCCAAACAGAACAAGCCACACCTTTGTGGACTGGTACTTAGATAACCATAGCTTCCAAAATGCCTTCGTTTTTGCAAAAATTCCTACAGCCAACATTACCCTTTATGCAAAGTGGACAGCTCATACAAATGGTATTACTTTCCTGCCAAACGGTGGTATCGGCACAATGGATGCACAAAATATTATCGTTGGCTCAACAACAAGATTAACGCCGAATACCTTTACTAAAGACAATCATAACTTCGGTGGGTGGGCAATTGTAGCAGCCGGAGAAGCGGTTTATCGAGATAAAGCTAATTTCTTTATGGGGACACAATCTGTCACGCTCTACGCTGTATGGGAAGCATGGACATCTACTGGTCTAAAATTCGTTGATTCAGGAGCAAATGAATATACGGTATCAGCTTATACCGGGTGGGAACCAAAATTGGTAATCCCCTCACTATATAATGGTCTACCAGTTACTACCATAGCAATATCAGCCTTCCAGCAAAAAGTAAGTCTAAAAACAGTGTTTCTGCCTAGTTCCATAAAAAAGATTGATTCGCAAGCCTTTTACGGATGTACCTACTTGACATACATTTCTTTGTCCGAAGGTTTGATTGAGATAGGAACTAGCACATTCTATAACTGCGTGAAGCTTGCCGAAATAACCTTTCCTAGCACTCTAAAAACAATAGGAACTAGAGCTTTTATGCAGTGCTCAAGTTTGACTAGCATTGACATCCCTAACAATGTCGACAACCTAAAAAACAATGCCTTTGAACTCACAGGCTTAAAATGTGTCACTATAGGGAGCGGTATAACATACATTCCCGACGGCGCATTTGCTTCATCCTATGGACTCAAATATGTAACGGTTAAGCCCGCCACTCCGCCCACGCTGGAGTGGGCTGCGTTTTATAATTGTAATTTGCAAAGCATTTATGTGCCTGCGGAAAGCGTAAACACATACAAAAATAGTGGCAACTGGTCGTATGTGCATTCGTCTATTATATACGGTGTAGGGACTTTATCTCATACGGTAAGTTTCGATAGTAGCAGTGGCAGTGAAGTTGGTAACATTATCGGTGCTTCTGCTACTCCGATAGTTGCTCCTGTTTCGCCGAACATGCAAGGCTACACTTTTGTCGGGTGGTACAAAGATAGCAACCTTACTACTCTTTGGGATTTTTATAACGATACAGTGCTAACAAACATCACTCTTTACGCAAAGTGGCAAGTAAACTTTAATTATACCCTAATAAATGAAGGCACAGCTTACGAAATAACTAGTTGCAACACTTCTGACAGCACGGTAACAATACTGCCCACTTATAATAGTATAGGGGTAATAAGCATAGCGTCTAATGCCTTCCTAAATTGCGACCACATAGAGAGAATAGTAATTCCTTCCAGTATTACTAACATAGGTCAATATGCTATTTTAGCCGCCTTACTAATTATCTTTTGTGAATCAACTTCTGCTTTGGATGGTTGGGAGGAAAATTGGAACGCTGACCGACCAGTATATTGGTCAGGACAATGGTCTTATGTTAATGGCGTACCTACGCCGAACTAAAAGCACTATATCTAAATCTATAACTATACACTAAGCATAATGGGGGAATTATGATAAGGGGTTAAGGGGCAAGTAATTGCCCCTTAAGTGGTTTATTGGTAAAGCTATTTTTGAAAGTAGCGTAAGACTTTACAATTCTTTTAGTAAAAAAGCATAAAATAGCCCATACCATTTATTGCTATGTTGTGTTATAATAAAAAACAAGGAAAAATCATTATGAACAAACTAACCTATGTAATGGAAAACTACCTAGAAGCGATTTACGAACTTAGCAAAGACACAAGTTTTGCTAGGACATCTGACATTGCAACTAGGCTCGGTGTGTCTAAAGCTAGCGTTAATAGCGCGGTGCAAACCCTTATTAGTAAAGGGCTTATTACTTCAGAAAAGTACAGAGAGATTTATCTTACTGACGAAGGCAAAAAACTCGCTGAATTAACCTATAAAAAACATAGAGTAATTAAAGAGTTTTTTATTACCGTACTTGGTATTGATGAAGAAACAGCCGATGCTGATGCTTGCGCCATTGAACATGTAATAAGTCAAGACTCGATAAAAGCCATTGGCGCCTACCTAAAAAGCAAAAAGCTCAAATAAATTTGAGCTTTTTTTGTTATAGTTTCGTTTTGCTTTTTTTCTTTTTGTTTTATTTGGTTTTGTATTTTTTTCATTTGTTATTATTTCTTCTTGTTTTTGTTTCTT
>CAYJBW010000087.1:0-5618 GCA_964368255.1 uncultured Christensenella sp. | reverse complement strand
CCACAAGCTCGTCTCGTTGTTTTGTCCTCGCAAACGAGCCAAGCACACCGAAAAGGTGTGCTTTTTGTTTAGACAAGCACAAACAGATTGCTTGCAAGCTGGGTGGGATTTGTCAAACAAAAACTAAATACGCCCGTTAGGGTGTATTTGCATGGGGTCCCCAAAAATTTATAAGTTTTTGGGGCTAAGTGCGACAGGGCTACATCGTCAGATATAACCACCAAATGAGCCAAGCACACCTAGTTTATATATTGTTTCGGATACAAAAAAACGACTTTCGCCGGACTTTTAGTATGACTTTACTATTTCCAAAATCTTCATTCACGAGTTCTCATATTTGGGAAAAGCTCATCTAAGTTTACCGTGGATTTAACGTAAACTGCACCCACATCGTAATCATTAAATACAACGATTACATTGTTATCATCTTCGAATACTTGTATAAATGCACTGTCTATATTAACCAAACCCTTTTGCTTTTTCATATAGCCAAATTGTTTGTTTATCTTAATACAAGCATCATTAAATATAACATCATCAATTTCGGGCGAAAGTGTGTAATCAAAAGCATATTTATCCATCTATTCCTATCTCCTGATTTGCTGCTTTATTTGTGCTTTTGCAACCATATTTATTTCTTTGTACGGAAGCCGATGCCGAATACTTCTCTTGTTTCTAGGGCATAAGCGAAAGCGTTGGGGTCGGTTTCTTTGATAATGCGCTTAAAGTGTGAAATTTGCATGCGGGTTACTACACAGACAACTGTTGAGTTCTTTTCTTTGGTATAGGCGCCGTAGCTGTCAATTATGGTTACTCCCCTTTTTAGCCTTTTGAATATCGCTTCGCTAAGTTCTTTAGGCTTATTAGTGATAACTTCGAACTTGACAGCAGAAGACATACCGTTGAGTATAATTTCCATAGTTTTGGATGATACAAACACTTGCATTATGGAAAAAAGCATTGTGGTGATTATTTCTGCACCAGACATTTTTAGTACCGTCAAATATAGGATACAGCCGATGGTAATAATAAAAACATTGATAATAAGAACTATCCAAGAGATAGATGCAGATGTAAGCTTTTTCTGTATGAGCAAACTAATAGTTTCTGTACCGCCGGAACTAGCTTCATTTTTTACTAATAGTCCTACGCCCGTTCCTGATATTACGCCGCCAGCAAGAGAAGCAATAATTGATTCGTTAGTATTAACAAACTGATAAAGGTTAATATGGTCAAATAGCTGTAAAAATCCTGCAACAAGCGCTATGCCTAGCACTGATAGCAACGAATATCTTTTTGACAAGAATTTGAATGACAAGATAATTAACGGAATATTGATAATTATCACGGAGAAACTAGCGGGGAAGCCAGATACTACCTGTATTATTGAAGCAAGACCACTTACTCCGCCTGGCGCAAGTTTTGCCGGTATGGTAAACATATGCATGGAGAGCGCAAGCATTCCTGAACCTATGATAATCATTAAAATCGTGGCAACATTTTTTAATATTTTTTTATGATTTATTTCTTTTGTCATTTTATCCTCAAAAAAATTGTTATTCTGTGCATACTTTATCAAATAAAACTAATTAAGTCAAGAGTTGTTTGACTCTCTTATATTATATTTAATTATACTAATAATTATAGATAATTCTTTCATTATTAAGCATAAATGGATATTTGTAGCAATAACTAAGGAGTCACTTTAACAAGAACTTTCGTTGCAACATAGATAATTTTTGGTTACTTTTTTACCGCTTTATGCCTTTCGTAATAGTAGGTATAATATAACCGCAACAAACAAGGCGGAATTTATAGTAAATACAGCAATAAATAGAATTTTTAGAATGGGAGACATTATTATTGCTTCCTTGACGAAAACAACAAGAAACGCTGCCGCCATACCAGCTAGAATATCAAGCAGTAACACGCAAAGAGCCACTATTATTATTATTTTGAATAAAGCGCGGTTTCTCACCAGTACACCTCACTTAGTTTTACTTCATCAATAGTATCAAGTATTACACTGCCTTGGTCATAAATATATATATAGTTGCCCACTTGGAAGGCGCCCCAGTACGGTATGTTGTCCCGTTTAAGTGCTATATTGTTGCTAAAACTTTCGTTCGCAATTAGTCCAACCAAATAACAAAGTAGCGCATTTTTGTTGTCTGTAACCATTTTCCCTACAAAAAAACAATCCTTTATCGTGCCTGCGTTCCCACTAGCTATACCGCCCATAAACATGTTTATCCATTGTGAAGGGCTCTCTATGGACAAAACACCTTCTTCGCCACAACTTTCTATAGTAGCAGACTCTGATGCGTTCAGAGATACTATGCCACCTACATAGATATTGCACACATTGGTTTTTGCTACAAGCTCGCCTACGCTTTTTGACTTTGATATTTTCCCATAATTTATTGCTACCAGTCCACCCAAATAAACGCTACAATTAGCATTGTCCGTTTGGCTTGAAGCACTTATCTTGCCTTGGTTAAGGCAGTTGTTTATTATGCCTTTATTGGTCATTGTCATACCAGCACAGTTGGGGTTCCACTGATTGTTTATTGTGTTTTGCTCAATAATCCCATAATTATTGCAATAGCTTATTTTGCCTTTTTCTCCGTTTTCAATGGCAATTCCGGCAAGGTCTATAGTGTCGGCAATAATAGCAGATTCTGCACTCAAACTGCAACGACTTATCGTGCCATTGTTTTTGGCAACAAACGCACTAAAATATGCATTTCCTATGCCATCCCCGACATATTTTATCTCTGCATTTATTTTGCTGTCAGTTATAGTGCCTGTGTTTTCCAGGCAAAGTACGGATGCGTATAACTCGTCTTTATCAATCTCTTCATTAAGTTCCGCCTTAATATTTACACTGACATTTTCTATTATGCCTTCATTGTTGTTAATTAAAAAAGCAAAATTATCCAACAAAGTTATGTTTTGGTCGACAATATTTATAGTTATGTTAGAAATCGTTCCTTTTAGAGTACTAATAAAACTACTTTCTAGTTTGCAATTTATTGTCAATGTATGACCGTTTCCGTCAAGGTCGCCCACAAAATCTTTGCCAAACGGCTCGCCAATAACCATATCTTTAGCTAGCACAAAATGCGCGCTACCCTTCTCAACAGCTGCTTTTAACTGTTCTTCCCGTCTAAGTACGATAGGTGTTTCTTCCGTTCCAGCGCCGTAAAAATCATTTAGCTTTGTATAAAATACGCCAAAAAAGGAAGTAAGCATAACTATTGCGACAATTATTGCCACTACCAATATTGCTTGCTTTTTGGGCAATTTTTGTCTTTTTATATAAATTACCTTGTCTTCCTGCCTAATGTTTTGCCTATGCAAAATACGGTAAATATCGGTAAGCCTAACGGATATTTCTTCATTTTTTGGGTATCTTCCATATACATTTCTGAGCGAGTAAGAGTCGTTAATAATTGCTAGCATTTCTAGTGGCGATACTATAGCGTCACTTTCGGTGTAAAACCGCATACATTTTTTTGCGTGGTCTTTGAATTCTATGTAAATTTCGTTAAGTTCGTCAACTTCGATATAATTTACCACATTCATCATGTTTGTTTCGTACGCACTAATTATTTTGTCGCTTTGGTACAAATAACAGACAGAAAGCATAGGAAATCTGCCGAAACGAAGGGACAACACACTGCGCCTGGTTTCGACAATTTTGCTAAAACTCTCAAAATCATTGTTTTTTATTGCAGTTAAAATGCTCTGCAAAAACTCCAAATCCATTATTTCCGTTTACCTTTTCCTTTTTTTGCTGCCCAATTATCTAAAACATCATAAATGTATTCTTCATTGACTCCGTCTTTGTCCACTATTATTTTTAGATAGCTATTAGTTTCTTCATAACTTTCTATCAGCCTTTCTATACTTCCCCTTTCCGACTCAATTCTACTGAGCAAAATATCATTGCTGCTCTGTAGTAGCTCTAACTTTTTATTATTTTGAGTAAGCACTTCTGCTACATCTTTGTTGATAAACTCACTTACTTTTTGCACATTGTCGTTGTAATTGTCTAGTGTTCTTTGCAACTCTTTTAGGTTGTAGTTTTTCTTTTTTTCTTGCAAAATAGCATCTAATTTGCCTATTTGTTCTTCTGCCTTCGTTTCAAGTTCACTTACTGCCACTAGATTTTGTTCCACTTTTTCGAACATTGTTATTACTTTGGTGATATCGGCAGTATATTTGTTAGAAATCTTCACAAAATGGTCAATTTTTGTGGAAAGGTCGCTAGCTTTGTCTGCCTGCACGGATAAATTTTTGTAAATGCTCTCCAAACTTCCTTTGACATCTCCGCTAAAAGAACTATTAAGTCGGTCAATATCTCCGCGCATTTGCTCATAAGTATCAATGAAGTCGCTTAAATTAGTTTGAATAGGACCTAGTAAATCACGATAACCTTTGAATGTGTCCACCAAAACTTTCATATCGTTATTATCCATTTTTTATCTCCTTAAATTGCTTTAGCTTGTTATTTATTGTTTTTTGATTAGCTTTTATGCTTTGCAAATCCTTTTGTAAAATATCTAATATTAACTTTTCTGCAACGGGTTTGCCTTCCACACTAGGAAGATACCTTATTATGTCCACACCTATATTACCTTCGCCTTCTTCGCAAGCAATCATAAGGTCAATAAGCGACTCATCTTTAGATAGCTTAAAGTACCTTTTAGCATCGTTTGTAATCCCATATTCCCACGCTCGGATACCTGCTTCTCTATATTCGCCCTGATGTACAAATTCTTCTTCAATAGCAATTCTTTGTAACCACTCTTTCCTAAGTTTGTCGTCCAGTACCTTATTTGTGGTGAATTTTGCGTTCTCGTACTGCTCAAGTTTTAGGAACTGTTTTATTCTATCCAAAATTTCTTGTTGGTCTACTTCTATTTTGTTTGCCACAGAATTTATGGACACTAAAGCTTCTTCACTAGTTTTTTGGTCAAAGTTATCTGTCAAAAAATCCTTAAAAATATCAATTTCTTTTTCTTCCGCCACATATATGTTGCTTTTAGCTCTGGATAGTCCCACATAAAATAGGTTAAAGTAATAACGGAATACGGAATTTTCGTCAGCTTCTTTTCTGGCAATTTTCATACGGTTAAAACTTTCCCACTTGTCTGCGTTGTTAGAAAGTATATTTACCAAAATGACAGTTTCCCTTTCTAGTCCCTTTATCTCGGACACTGTCAATATTTCTTGGCTTTTTAGCTTTGAGCGCAACAACTCTTTCGTTCTGTTATCGGACACAATTATTGTGCAATTTTCGTAACCAACGCCCTTTAGCGCGTCAATAAATTCTTTACCCTTTACATAAACAGCAGATGTCGCCACTTCGCTATCAACGCACTCTGTCTTTAGCACAAAACTATGGGTGCCGAACTGTTTAATGTTTATTTCTCCTAATTTGTCAATAATTTTTGCTATTTTTTCTGTGTTGCGGTAATTATGCTTTAGCGTTGCTACCGATACAATATCCTTGACATAGAGTATTCTTTTTAGGGAGGCAAAGCTAAAATATGAAGGATTAATCATCTGCAAAGCATCGCCAACGCAGAACAGCTTTATGGTTACCGCCT
>CAYJBW010000086.1:0-5784 GCA_964368255.1 uncultured Christensenella sp. | reverse complement strand
GCTATCAATGTCCTTTATAAAGGCGATTGGCGGAAGTTTTATGCTCAAAGGCAGCTTTGACGAAATAATTGAAAAATGCAAAAAAACAATGACTATTTTGGGGGAAATATGAAAGTAATTACTTTTGGAGAAATAATGTTAAGGCTTGCGCCTACAGGATATTTAAGATTTTTGCAAGAGCCTTTTTTTCAAGCAACTTTTGGGGGCGGAGAAGCAAATGTGGCGGTGTCGCTAAGTAATTTTGGCGTCGATAGCAGTTTTGTGACCAAACTACCCAACAATGACATTGGTAATGGAGCAATAAACGCGTTAAACTGTTGGGGAGTGGATACGAAATTTATTACTAGGGGTGGGGAAAGAGTAGGCATTTATTATTTGGAAAAAGGTGCATCACTTCGTCCGTCCAAAGTAATTTATGACAGAGCGTATTCTGCCATATCCCTTGCAAAAAAGGAAGACTTTGACTGGGACAAAATTTTTGACGGAGCTACTCATTACCATTTTACTGGAATTACGCCTGCGCTTTCAGACAGTATGGCGGAAATTACAATGCAATCCCTTATTGCTGCCAAAAAGCGTGGGATTATCGTTAGTTGCGACCTTAATTACCGCAAAAAGTTGTGGATACGGGACAAGGCAAATAAAGTAATGTCCGAACTTATGGATTATGTGGATATACTAATAGCCAATGAAGAAGATGCGGAAATGGTCTTTGATATTAAACCTAATAACAACAATATTGAGGGTGGCAAGTTAAATAAAAAAGGCTACGAAGAAGTGGCAAAAGAACTGATAAACAGGTTCGGTGTAAAAACAGTTGCTTGTACATTGCGTGAGAGTATATCGGCTAGCGACAACAACTGGGGCGCAATGCTTTTTACTGACGGCAGAGCCTATTATTCGCCAACATATCCTATACACATTGTGGACAGAGTAGGAGGCGGAGATAGTTTTTGCGCAGGGCTTATTTATGGACTATTAAAGAAAAAATCCCCACAAGAAACTGTGGATTTTGCGGTGGCTGCAAGCGCGCTAAAGCATACCATAGAAGGTGATTTTAACCTTGTTTCTGTAGAAGAAGTAGAAGCGCTACTAAAGGGCGGAATAAGCGGAAGAGTACAAAGGTAGGTATTATGATAAATTTTGCAGTTATTGGTATTGGCAGAATGGGAAGCGTGCATGCAAAGAACCTTTACAAAGGTAAAGTAAAAGGCGCGCGTCTTGTTGCGGTGTGTGATATAGATGTTAACGCAATAGAAAGGTTTACCAAAAAATATAGCAGAGTCAAAGTTTATACCGATTACAAAGAGATGATAAAAACCAAGCAAATCGATGCGGTAATTATTGCAACACAACATTATTTCCACGCAGAAATTGCCATTGATTGCTTAAAAAGCAACATACATACTTTGGTAGAAAAGCCACTTTCAGTAACCACAAAGGACGCAAAAAGGATACTAAACGCAGCCAATGAAAGCAAAGCTGTATCTGCCGTTATGTATAATCAAAGGACCAATCCGCTTTACAAAAGAGCGCATGACTTAGTGAAAAGCGGAGCTATAGGTAGTATACAAAGAATAAGTTTTATAATTACAGATTGGTATCGTTCTCAAGCATACTATGACCAAGGCGGATGGCGCGCAAGCTACGCAGGCGAAGGTGGCGGTATGCTGATTAACCAATGCGTGCACCAACTGGATTTGTTGCAGTGGATACTGGGTATGCCAAGCAGTGTAGAAGCCAAGATGTGCACTAAGGGGCGGAATATAAGTACAGAAAACGATGTCACAGCTATTTTTGACTATGGCGACAATGTGTATTTAACATTTAGCGCAAGCACTCACGAACTTAGGGGGACGAACCGCCTAGAGATAGCAGGCGACAACGGACGCATTGTTATTGACGGACTAAAAATGAAAGTTCACACACTATTTAAGGACGAAAAAACTGTAAATGCGGAAACAAAATTTGGCTATGGCTTTGTGCTTCGCAAAACAAAGCGATACAATCAAACGCTTGGCTTTGCAATAAACTTCTTGCGTGGTGGACAGCAACTAAACATTGTTAAGAACTTCGCTAAAACAATAATGGGCAAAGAAGAGCTAGTTTCTCCCATATCTGACGGTCTTAACGGAGTGGAACTAATTAACGGCACATATCTTAGCTGTTGGACAAAAGATAGGGTTGATTTTCCCATAGATGACGAATTTTATGCAAAAAAATTGGAGCAAAAGATAGTAGAAGAAAATAACAGTGAGGTGAAGTGTAATGATAAAAATTAGTGGTTTTACTGACGAAATTAGTATGAATCTTGACAAGCAACTAGCAGCGTTAAAGGAACTCGGAGAAAAATACATGTGTCCAAGAAGCATTGACGGGAGCAACATTGCTGATATATCTTACGACAAGTTTATGTCAGATATTAAGCCAAGACTGGACAGAGCAGAAGTAAAGTTTTCTTCCATAGGTTCTCCCATTGGTAAGGTAAAAATTGAAGATGAAGAAGGGTACAAATGTCAACTACCCAAACTAACCGAACTTGTAAAAATAGCTCAAGTTATGCAGTGCAAGTATATAAGGATATTTTCCTTTTTTGTTAGCGCAGACGGCGACTATGACAAGTACTTCCCCATAGTTGTAGAAAGACTTAATGCTTTCCTAAAAATTGTGGAAGGCACCGATATTATTTTGCTCCACGAGAACGAAAAGCACATATATGGCGATACCCCAGAGCGTGTTTTGCAACTATATAATGCAATCAAACACCCCAATTTTGCCCTTTGCTATGATGCGTCCAACTATATTCAGTGTGATTGCGACCCATTCGATGCTTACAACAAGGTGAAAGAATACACTATATATTATCATATGAAGGATTGCATAGACGGTGTGGAAGTGCCGCTAGGCATTGGTCAAGGCAGAATACAAGACATAATAACTGACCTAGTAAAAAGTGGCTATGACGGCTTTTTGACGCTTGAGCCGCACACCCTAAAATATGCCTTGCTAAAGAGAATAGTTTATCTTTTGCCACTAAAAAAGCTAAAAGATATGCGCAGAGTGTACAAGATTGTTGATGAAAAGAGTGGAGTTAAAAGGTTCCAAAAAGTATCAAGGAAACAAGTATACTTGTGGCAATATAACAACTTATTAGCTATACTAGCAAAGGCAGGTGCATAATGAAAGTAGTTAGATACGGTATTGTCGGTATTGGTAAGCAAGGCACATTTTATGCCAATATTTTTACTAAATTAGGTTGGATGATTAGGGGCGCAAAACTCACCGCAGTGTGTGATATATCTAAGGAACGGCGGGACTACGCTGAGCAAAAATATAAGGGTGTAAAAGTGTTTGCTGACTACAAGGAGATGTTTGCTTCCAACCTTATTGATGTTGTTATGGTAGAAACACCACATTACTTTCACCCACAAATAGCTATGGACGCTCTCAAAGCTAATTTGCATGTGCTTTGTGATAAGCCGGCAGGAGTTTTTACCAAACAAGTTAGAGAACTGAACGAAGAAGCAAATAAGCATAAGGATTTACTTTTTGGTATGATGCTTAACCAACGGACGAACCCACTTTATATCAAGGCAAAAGAAATTATTGAAAGCGGACAGCTTGGCGAACTAAAAAGAATAGTTTGGATAATAACTAACTGGTACCGCCCCAAAGTTTATTACGACCAAGGCGGATGGCGCGGTACTTGGTGGGGCGAAGGTGGCGGTGTGCTAATAAATCAGTGTCCGCACCAACTGGATTTGTTTACTTGGCTTTCTGGTCTTCCTGTGTCTGTTACGGCAACGCTGTCAACACGGTGTAGAGAAATCAATGTAGAAAACGATGTTACTGCTTATTGTAAGTTTGATAATGGCGCAACTGGCGTATTTATTACATCAACCCATGATGCACCCGGCACAAACAGGCTAGAAATAACTGGTGACGGCGGTAAAATTGTAGTAGAAAACGGCAAACTGATTTTTACTAAGAACGAAGTTATGGAGCCAGAATTTAGCCTAAGCAATAAGGTATTTATGGGCAAGCCAAAAACAAAAACGATTAAATATAGCGGTACTTTGCACTACTTACATTTTCTAAAAAATCCCCCCCAACATATTGGGATTATAAAGAATTTTACAGACACTTTGCTAAAAAAGACGGACAAATTTATTGCTAAGGGCGAAGACGGAATAATTGGTCTTACCTTTTCTAATGCAATACACCTTTCGGGTTGGACAGGTGAAGAAATCACTTTGCCACTTGACGAAGAAAGGTTCATTGCCGAACTAGAAAAACGCAAGGAAGAAGAAAAGAGCGGTGGCAAAAAATAAAGAGTATAACACCCCTTATAATAGTTCTCATTCGGTTGGACATGGGAAGAAATCACTTTGCCCCTTAACGAAGACAGATTTATTGCCGAACTAGAAAAACGCAAAGGAGAAAAAAGTGGTGGCAAAAAATAAAGAGTATAACAACCCTTATAATAGTTCTCATTCGGTTGGACAGGGGAAGAAATCATTTTGCCCCTTGACGAAGATAGATTTATTGCCGAACTGGAAAAACGCAAAGGAGAAAAAAGTGGTGGCAAAAAATAAATTTTGATATTCTCCTTTTTAATATGTTCCAACAAAAAAACGGCGTAATATGCGCCGTTTTTTTTGGTGGTGTATGAATTATTAAATTACATTTTTGTGGTTTTGTCTTCGCCAATACCCAGCATGCCGTCAACGGTGTATTTTTTGCCGTTAGTATCTTCAACATAGCCATAAATTTTGCCAAATGGCAGATAATATTTCATCATAATTATGCCCACATCAAGTACTATTTTGTAGGTGTCTTCTAGTACGAACTTAATATCTACCTTGCCCAGTTCGTCCTTTACATACCAAATATTTTTGTCGTCTTTGTCGTGTGTAAAAAACACTGGGGGCATTGGGAAAGAATCATTGTCAATCCAAATAAGATTTTCGTTATATTTGTCTTGGTCTATTGACTGATTTCTAGTTAGGTTAAAGCCAAAGGTCTTTACTTCGCCGTCAACTTCTATTCTGTTCATAGTAGTTAGCCAGTCATAGTGAGCTAGGTGGGGGTAGTAGCCTTTGTGGTCGTCAATAATGGCAACAGATGCGCTATTTGCTTCAAAAACTTTATCGTTTAACTTTACATAGCCATTAACCGCAAAAATGTTCTTTTGGGAATAAAGTGGCAAGTTCTCAGCAAAGGGAATGGAAACAACTGAAGGGTCAGAAAGGTTGGTTAGGTCAACATCTAGTTCAATTTGTCCCTTTTTGTTAGCAAAACTAGCTTTGCAAGATGCTTTGCCTTCACTAAATCTATTTTTTAAGCAATAACTAACCTTTTTAGAGTAGAACTCTGTATCGCTATCAATAAGATTTGCAGCAACTTTTACTTTGCTTCTAGGTTGTATTTTTATCCAATTATTGGTGACTTTACCTAGCTTTTTGTCAAAATAAACTAGGATAGCAAAGCCAATTGGTCCAGTAGAATATACCGCTGATACTATAGCAAAATCGTCAAAGTGAAGTTCGAGTGCTTCCCACTCTGTGAACTTTTTTAGATTTTTCTTGTGTGGTAATGCGTTTAGGTCAAGTAAGTTTAGGTTAGGAATTTCACTGTTATAGGTTCCTACTGCCGCTATGCCGTCTTCGCCAACAAGATTTTGTGGTGGGTTAACGGGTATTCTTTCTTTACTGATGTAATCAGGGTAAACGATTTTTTTTGACATAAATTTCCTCCCAAAAATATTGATGTTTACATTATAGC
>CAYJBW010000085.1:0-5789 GCA_964368255.1 uncultured Christensenella sp. | reverse complement strand
TCATAGTTGTAGATGATGTGCTATACGGAAATATGGACTCAGGAGACAACGGAGACTATGCTTATCTTATCGCAAGAATGCCCACCGATGTAGATACACTTAACAAGGTAATAAAGTTTAATTATGATTATAGGGATAATGGAATTGGTTACAATATGAAAAACGGAGTAATGTCAACACTTGATATGGTAAATGAGCTAGTAGAATCACTTGCTAAAGTATTCCTTTATATAGGAATAGGTTTTGCGGTGTTCGCAGCCCTTATGCTTATGAACTATATAGCAACAAGCATATCATATAAACGCAGAGAGATAGGAATCCTTCGCGCGGTAGGAGCAAGAAGCAGTGATGTATTCGGGATTTTCTTCAACGAAAGTTTGATAATTGCACTAATAAACTTTATTTTAGCAACCGTTGCAACCTTTGTTGGGGTGACACTTCTTAATACGCTATTGCGTACAGAATACAACCTGGCAATTACCATACTAAACTTTGGCATAAGACAGGTATTTTTAATGCTAGGTATTAGCGTTGTGGTTGCATTTATTTCTAGCTTCTTGCCAGTTTACAAAGTGGCAATGCAGCGGCCTATTGACGCTATCAAAAAGTAGTAAAACATATTTTAGAGCAGTAATAAAAAACCGTTATAAAAAAACAGAAAAGGCGAAAACTTTTTCTGTTTTTTGTTTGTAAAAAAGTATAGTAAATATGCTATTTTGTAGTTATGCTAATAAGGTAAGATACTTTTTGTTTATAATGCGCCTAGCGGAGTAAGAATAGCTATCGCTATATTGCAATAAATAATTAAGCTAAAGGCATCAACAATGGTAGTTATTATTGGGCTTGCAACTACAGCAGGGTCAAGTTTTAGCTTTTTGGCAAACAAGGGCAATATACTGCCAACAACCTTAGCGATTATTACCGTAGCGCAAAGAGAAAGACAAACAGTCAGCGTTATCATAAACCCGTACGGCACGCGGAAAAGCTTGTCAATAATCATAAGTTTGGCAAAGCAAGCGATACCAAGAACCAGGGAAAGTAGCGCAGACACTCTTATTTCTTTCCACAACACAACAAAAAGGTCCTTAAAAGAAATTTCGTTAAGAGCAACCCCCCTTATTACGGTAACACATGCTTGACTTCCTGCATTGCCGCCTGTATCCATAAGCATGGGTATGCACGCAGTAAGAGTAATAGATATTGCTAGAGCGTGTTCGTACTTTGTGATAATCATACCAGTAAATGTGGCGCTTATCATAAGAATTAGTAACCAAGGCACGCGGTCAAGGAATATTCTAACGGTGCTTTTTTTAAGATATGGCTTGTCGGTGTGGATAACACCGGACATTTTGGTAATGTCTTCGGTGGCTTCCTTTTCGATAACATCCATGGCATCATCAATAGTTATTATGCCTACTAGCCTGTTTTCCATATCCGCGACAGGTATTGCCAAAAAACCATATTTTCGGAACTTATTTGCAACAACTTCTTTGTCCGTTTGGGTGTTGACAGATATGATATTCTTTTGCATAATATCGTCAAGAAGTACACCATTAGCGCTAAGTAACATATCTTTTACGGTCACTATGCCGAGCAAGTGTCTTTGTTCGTCAGTAACATAGCATGTATAAATAGTTTCTTTGTCAAAGCCAATTTTTCTAATTCTTTGCAAGGCCTGTTCTACGGTCATATTTTTGCGCAAAGTCAAATACTCGATAGTCATAATACTACCAGCGCTGTCTTTGGGGTACTGCAAAATCTCATTTATTACTTTGCGACTTGTTGCGTCCGATTGATTGAGTATCCTTTTTACCACATTAGCAGGCATTTCTTCTATTATGTCCACCATATCGTCAATAAAAAGTTCATCGATTATGACCTTTAATTCTATGTCAGAAAAGGACGCAATAAGTAACTTTTGCGTCTTACTATCCATTTCTACAAAGGTCTCCGCTGCTAAATCTTTGGGGAGCAGACGAAAAACAATGGGTAGTTCTTCATCCTTGACTTCTTCAAGCAAAACCGCCAAATCGGCAGGGTTCATTGCAATGAGAAGGGGCCTTAGTTCTCTTATATTTCTTTCTTCCAACAGGGAAAATAGGATTTGCTTATCCATTTTCTTACCTCCTTTTTTTTTCGGTTACTAGTTAATAAAGGAAATAAGACACAGGACAATCAGGAAATATGCGTAAGTAAACAAACGCATAACGGAGCTCGATTATCGTCAGTGCCTTTGCTGCTACCAGCGTCCATTACTTACCTCCTTGTCTATAATTTTATTATTGCCTAAGCTGCTATATCATACCCCATAATTAAGATATTGTCAAACGGCTAAGCACACCTATAAAAAGGCATTATCAAACACCTAACACTTATAAAAAGGTATTGTCAAACAGCTAAGCACACTTAAAAAGCGGAGAAAAGCATTTTTTAGGAAATAGTAAAACGATGTTGACAGGAAGTTAAGTATATTGTCAAACCACTAAGCGCACTTATATATCGGAGCAAAAGTTTAAGAAAAAGTATTTTTTTAGGAAATATTAAAACAATGTTGACAGAAAGTTAAGTATATGGTATGTTAATTAAAGGTGTTAATTAACATATAAACTGTAAAAAATTATAAGCAAAAAATTTAATAAATAATAATTAAAGGTGGTAAAAAAATGAAAATAGTAATTGGTTCAGACAAGTCAGGATTTGTACTAAAAGAAGGGATAAAAGACTATCTAAAGACTCAAAATGTAGTATTTGATGACTTAGGCACAGTTAATTTGGAAGAAGTCAAACCCTATTTTTATGTTGCCGCATCTGTTGCTCCGCTAATACAAAACAACACCTATGACCTTGCTATTTTGGTATGTGGCACGGGAGCAGGAATGGCAGTTGTTGCCAACAAGTTTGAAGGCGTGTATGCCGTTGCGTGCGAAAGCATATACTCAGCAAAAATGGCGCGCGCTGTTAACGGGGCGCAAGTTCTTTGCATGGGCGGTTGGATAGTTGCCCCAGAAATGGGCGTAAAAATGGTGGAAGCATTCATAAACACAACACGCTTCCAAGACTTGGAAGAATGGCGCATAGCTTGGCTAACCAATGCTGATAACAAGGTAAAAGAGCTTGAGGGAAGTATCTATGACAAATAGTTTTGTTTATGCTTTGCCTGTCAAACTCGTTTTTGGCATAGGAGCGGTGGAAAGTCTAGGAGAGATTACGAAAAATAGCAACTTTAGTAAAGGCGTGCTAGTTACTGACAAACTGTTTGTAGATACTGGAGTTGCTGCAAGCATTATGAAGTCTTGCCCGACTATTGTTGATATCTTTAGCGACTTTACACCCAATCCTTTACTTTTCCAAGTGCAGAGTTGCGCTAATTTGTTAAAAAACATCGGAGCGGATTTTGTGGTGGCTCTTGGTGGCGGTTCTTCTATGGACTTAGCAAAGTTCGCTTGTTCTATGGTGTTCGCGGACAGTAGTCCACAAGAATATTTTTATAAAAGAAAAACTTTTAGCGATAAGCATTTGCCACTAATAGCGCTCCCTACAACGGCAGGAACGGGTAGCGAAGTTACTTCAGTATCGGTGTGCAATGACGACCTCACAGGCATAAAAGCACCCCTTAATAGCGAGAACTTCTATCCATATATGGCAGTTGTTGACCCCGCTCTTACCTTGAGCGTACCGCCTTTTGTCACCGCAGTTACTGGACTTGATGCCTTGTCACACGCCTTAGAAGCATATTGGAGCAATAACCACCAGCCAATTTGTGATATGTACGCAGAAAAAAGTTTGGAACTTATTTTTGCGAATTTAGAGAAAGCATACAATAACGGGACAGATATAAACGCCCGCACTGCAATGAGTTTAGGCTCACTATACGCTGGTCTTGCCTTTGCTCAGCCAAAGACGACAGCTGTGCACGGGTGTAGTTATATTCTTGCCAATTACAATTTGTGCCACGGCGAAGCGTGCGCATTTACATTAGATATGTTTTTGATAGAAAATGCCAGCGTAGATAGCAGGCTAAACGATTTGGCAAAAAAGCTAGGTTTTTGCGACGCATTAGCTATGGCAGAGCGGATAAACGAGCTAAAAGCAAAGTTTAAGCTAAAAAGAAAATTTGTGGATATCGGAGTAAAAGATATCGAAGAATTTGCATCACAGTGTATTAAGCATCCGCTATTTGCTAACAACCCAAAAAAATACGATGCAGAAAGTCTTGCTAAGGAGCTAAAAAAACACTATGGAGAGTAGAGTAAAAAATCCTAAGATACTTAGGAAAAACAACAAAACCAATATTTTGTTTAAGCTACTCAAGGAAGGTGACAAGTCGCGTTTGCAACTTTCTAACGAGCTAGGACTTACCACGGCATCCATTACACAGATATCAAAGGAGCTTATAAGCGAGAATTATATTTTGGAGCGTGGCAATATTCAGCGCAACCAAACGGGCAGACGGGAGGTGCTTTTGCACTTTAGGGAAGAAAATTTTGGTGCGATTGGTGTAAATATAGAAATCGACAAAACGCATATTTCGCTTTGTACATACAACAAAGTAATCAGCGAAAAAATCTTTTTGACCGCAGACATATTAGCCGACTATAACCTAGATAAACTTGTATTTGAACTATCGGATGCAATTGCAAATTGCCCCGAAGATATGGCTCTACTAGGCATAGGCATAGGGGTAGCGGGCAAAGTAAATGAAGATACTGGCACGGCTGTTGATAGTCACGGCATTTTGCCCCCAAACTTCCCTCTGCTAGCAAAACTGCAAGAGAAAATAACAATGGATATTAACATAATCAACAATGTTAGGGCGCAGGCGCGTTCCCTTATTCAAGGCAAAGAAGACAATTTTATGCTGGTTAAACATTCTCCCGGTATTGGTTGCGCGGTGGTTGTTGACGGTAAGGTTGTAGAAGGTTATAACGGTAGCGCAGGAGAACTAGGGCATACAATTGTGCAACTAAACGGTAAAAGTTGTGTGTGTGGCAAAAAAGGATGTTTAGAAACCTTAGCATCAGAAAAGGCTATAGAAAGTGAATATTTCGAGCAAACAGGCAAAACAAAGGATGTTACGGACATTTATAATCAGTACGGAACTGACCAAATAACTAACCGAATAATTGACAATTTGGTGGAAAGACTGGCACTTTCTGTGGACAATGCGGCAACACTTAACGACCCAAAAGTTGTTATGGTTACTGGCGGACTATTCTTCCAAGAAAGTATTAGGGAGAGTTTTTATAAAAACTTAGAACAGCTTAGTTTTTGTAGACAGTATAAAATAAAAAATATTGATAACGAAAAAAAGATAAAAGCCTTTGCTGGAGCAAGGCATATGTTACTAAAAAAACTATTTGAGGTGTAATATGAAACAAAAAATCAATTTGGGTGTAGTATGTTTGGTCAGAAATACATTCGACTACAAAGCCGCAGAAGAAATTTATAGCGGTATTTTAAGGGATATTAAGCAAGATAGCACAATAAGTGTCTACGCTTATAAGGCAATTATGGAGCCTGATGATGCTGTGCTTGCCGGCAAATACTTCGCAGAAAACCATGTAGACGGCATAGCGATTATTTCTGGAACTTTCCACTTGGGGCATTTGGCACTAGAAATAAAAAAGTGGTGTAACAAGCCAATACTACTTTGGGGCTTGCCAGAACTTCCCTACAACGGGGGCAAAATCCGCCTAAACTCTGTATGTGGAGTGAACCTAAATGCATCCAACCTAACAAAGAGCGGCTATAAGGATTTTACTTATACGATATCTAACAAAATTGATAGC
>CAYJBW010000084.1:0-5900 GCA_964368255.1 uncultured Christensenella sp. | reverse complement strand
AAAAACTGCTCCGTTTTTACTTTTATAGACAAGAAAAAGCAAAGCTAACTTGCACTACTACAAAATATTGTTGTTAAAGAGCTTTCATTGTGTTATAATTATACAAATATTATTGTTAGTATGATTTAAGAGAGGTATAGAGAATATGGGATTATTTAGCTTCCTGGCTCAGCGTGACAGAAGAAAAACATTGTCAAAATTATATGTGGTTTTGGACAGAGTGAACGAGTTAGAACCAAAGTATAAAGCGCTCAGCGATGAAGAACTTTGTCAACAAACGATTGTGCTTAAAGAGAGATTGAAAGCGGGCGAAACCTTAGATAAGATTTTGCCATATGCCTTTGCAGTGGTTAGAGAAGCATCACTTAGAGTGCTAAATATGCGCCACTTTGATGTGCAAATAATCGGTGGACTGGTACTTCACCAAGGCAGAATTGCAGAAATGAAAACTGGTGAAGGTAAAACATTAGTGGCAACACTTCCTGCTTACCTAAATGCGCTTAACGAAAAGGGCGTACACATCGTCACCGTCAACGATTATCTAGCAAAAAGAGATGCCGAATGGATGGGTAAGGTTTATAAGTTTTTAGGAATGAGCGTTGGTTGCATACTGCCTAATATGTCTTTTGAAGACAAAAAGGCGGCATATAGCTGTGACATAACATACTGTACCAACAACGAACTTGGCTTTGACTACTTGCGTGATAATATGGCAACTAAGCTAAGCAATGTTATGCAAAGGGGTTATAGCTTTGCCATAATTGATGAAGTTGATAGCATACTTATTGACGAAGCGAGAACACCGCTTATTATTTCCGCGCCAGCAAGCCAGTCGGGCGAGATATACGCAACCACACAAAGGTTCATGCGTACCTTGCGTGAAGATGATTATGTGATTGACGAGAAGGATAAGCATATTTATTTGAGCGAAGAGGGAGTGAGCAAGGCAGAAAGATTTTTCCGCCTGACCAACCTAGGCGACGGCGCAAATGCCGACCTAAACACAAAAATTAACAATGCCTTGCGCGCCAACTTTATTATGGCTCTTGACCAAGACTACATTGTGGAAGACGGCGAAGTGCTAATAGTTGACGAATTTACTGGCAGAAAAATGGCAGGTCGCCGTTATTCTGAAGGCTTGCACCAAGCCATAGAAGCCAAAGAAAATGTACAGATTAAGAGAGAAAACCGCACAATAGCAACGATTACTTTCCAAAATCTGTTCCGCCAGTACAACAAACTTTCGGGTATGACAGGTACTGCTCTTACTGAAGAAGCGGAGTTTAAGGGCATTTACAACCTTGATGTTGTAGAAATCCCCACCAACCTTGACATGATAAGAGAAGACGAGCCGGACAAGATTTTTGCAACCTTAGATGCGAAATATAATAATGTTATTGAAGAAATACTAACAACGCACGAGAAAGGACAACCCATTCTAGTTGGCACAATCAATGTTGATGTAAGTGAACTACTGTCTAGGAAACTTAACTCAAAGCGCATACCGCATAAGGTACTTAACGCAAAGAGCAACGCAGAAGAAGCAGGCATAATTGCCCAAGCAGGCAGAGTTAAGGCGGTTACTATTGCTACTAACATGGCAGGTCGTGGTACAGACATACTTCTTGGCGGTAACCCCGAGTATATGGCGAAAGAGAGC
This sequence comes from uncultured Christensenella sp., assembly GCA_964368255.1. Classification (GTDB taxonomy): domain Bacteria; phylum Bacillota; class Clostridia; order Christensenellales; family DTU072; genus CAG-1782. The sequence continues at coordinate 4,240 of CAYJBW010000084.1, read as the reverse complement.
ATGACAAAGGAAGGGTACAGCGAAGAACTTATAAGCGTAGCGAGCGCGTATAATGTGCTTAGCGATCCCGACCAAATATCAGCCAGAGAACATTACAAACAGCTTGTAAGTAACTTCAAAAAGGAAACGGACGCGGAAAAAGCCGAAGTAAAAAGGCTTGGTGGCTTGCGCGTTATTGGTACAGAAAGGCACGAGAGCAGGCGTATTGACAATCAGCTTAGGGGTCGTGGCGGTCGTCAAGGTGACGAAGGTAGTTCTTGCTTTTACTTGTCTTTTGAAGACGACTTGTTGCGCCGTTTTGGTGGAGATAGGCTAAAGTCCATACTTACCACCTTTTCTGGCGGAGACGAAAACGCAATGTTGCAAGTGCCAATGATATCTAAGCAGATAGAGAATGCACAAAAGCGGTGTGAAGATGCCAACTTTGAACGCAGAAAGTATGTACTTAATTATGACGATGTAATGAACAAGCAAAGGAAACTTGTCTATGAACAGCGTAACGAAGTGCTTGCTGGAGCCGATGTACACGAGCAGGTAATTAAATATATAAGACCGCTTATAGAAAGCATTGTGGACGAATATGTGGACTTTTCTGGCGATAATGACGAAACAACGGTAGATTATAATGCTTTTAATAGAGCTTTAGAACAAAGGGTGCTAGAAATAGGCACGGCTAAGGTTGATAAAGACCTTGTTGGGCGCAGAAATTATGAAAAAATTGTGGATGCTATTAACGACCTTGCTTTAGAACAATACGAAGCAAAAGTGGCGCTTGCCGAAGAAAATGGCATAAACTTCCGCGAGACGGAGCGCAACACTTTGCTTAATCAAGTGGATAAGCATTGGATGGACCACATTGACAATATGGACATACTAAGGAAGGGTATTGGACTTCGCGGACTGGGACAAAGAGACCCAGTGCTTGAGTACCGCAGAGAAGGAACAGAGATGTTCGACAACATGATAAGCAGTATTCAAAACAGCGTTGCAATAAATATTTGCAAGTTGCCAATTGACTTAATTGTGGAACGCAAGAACGCCTTTGAAGCCGACCGCGCGCTAAAGAAAAACCACAAACAAGGCGTGTATAGCAACTCACCCTGTCCCTGTGGCAGTGGCAAAAAGTATAAACATTGTTGTGGCAAAAAGGAATAAACTCTGGCTATGATAGACTTTTATCAGGAGCGTCAGCAATTGGAAGAATGTAGCAACGAAGTTGCTACTCTTCATGTTGTGCTAGACATAGACGGAGCAAAAAAAGAACTAGAAAAGCTAACCATGGAACAAAACAGCGAGAGCTTTTGGCAGAATTTAGAGCGAGCGCAAACAGTCAATCAACAAATAAACTTGTACCAAAGAAAGATAAAAAGATATAATAACCTGACCAAAAAACTTGCCGACACTATTAGCTTTCTTGATATAGTGGAAGAACTAGGCGAAGAAAACGAAGTAGCAAGCGCGAAAGAACAGGTAACCAAAGTACTTGCTTTGGTTGACCAAATGTCCATTGAAGCACTACTTAGGGGCAAGTATGACAGTTGCAATGCAATCCTTACTTTGCACGCAGGAGCGGGCGGAACGGAAGCGCAAGACTGGGTAGAAATGCTTTACCGCATGTACTACCGTTATGCCGAGCGGTCTGGCTACAAGGTAAGCGTTATGGACAAGCTTGACGGTGACGATGCTGGGATTAAGAGTATTACTTTTTCGGTAAATGGCGAGAACGCATACGGATATCTCAAGGCAGAAATGGGCGTGCATAGATTGGTTAGGATAAGTCCGTTTGATTCCAACAAAAGACGGCACACATCATTTGCTAGCTTGGAAGTTATGCCAGAGATTGAAGACGCGTCAAGCATTGCCATAAATACGGAAGACCTAAGGATTGACACCTACCGCAGTGGCGGAGCAGGTGGACAGCATGTCAACAAAACCGATAGCGCGGTAAGAATAACGCACATCCCAACGGGCATTGTTGTTGCTTGCCAAAACGAAAGAAGCCAAATTCAGAACAGAGAAACTGCTATGAAAATGCTTATTAGCAAGCTAGTTGACCGCAAGGAGCGAGAAAGACTGGAAGAAGCGCAAAGCATAAAGGGCGAACTGAAGAAAATTGAGTGGGGAAGCCAAATAAGAAGTTATGTGTTCTGTCCCTATACAATGGTAAAAGACCACCGCACAAATTATGAAAACACCAATGTTTCTGCGGTAATGGACGGCGACATTGAAGAATTTATTATTGAGTATTTGAGAAGGTCAATTTAGTTATGGATTATTACAGCAGAGCAAAACAAAAGCTAAAAGATTTGACAACTTGCGATAATTATTATATTTTGTCAATAGAAACAAGCTGTGACGAAACAGCGGTAGCAATAACTAAGGGCAGAGATATAATAGCAAGCGTAATTTCTTCTCAAATAGAGATACACAAAAGGTTCGGCGGAGTGGTGCCAGAAATTGCTTCTCGCAACCATGTGCTAGCCATAGATAACCTGATTAAAGAGTGCCTAGCGAGTGCGAATATAGCGCTAAAAGACATTTCTGTCATTGCCGTAACTTACGGGGCAGGACTACTTGGAGCCTTGCTTGTTGGGGTGTCGTATGCTAAAGCGCTTGCCTATAGCCTTGATTTGCCACTAGTTGGCATTGACCACATAAAGGGACATATATGCGCCAACTTTCTTAGCGACAAGGAGCTAAATTTTCCCTTTTTGTGCCTACTTGTAAGTGGCGGACATACCGAGATTTTGCAAGCAAATAGCTACTTTGATATGGAAGTACTAGGGCAGACGGTGGACGATGCGGCAGGGGAAGCATTTGATAAGGTAGCAAGAGTACTTGGCTTACCTTACCCAGGTGGACCAGAGATAGAAAGAGTGGCAAAAGAGGGACAACCAAACATAGTTTTTCCTAGACCGTTTAAGGGAGAAAAGCACCTAAACTTTTCTTATTCTGGAGTAAAAACGGCGGTTATAAACTATGTTAACAACAACAAAGCAAGGGGGAAGGAAATAAACATTGCTGATGTAGCTTGTTCCTTCCAAGCGGCAGCGATAAATATGCTTGTAGAAAACATTTTTATTGCGGCGAGTACTAATACAAAAAAAATAGTTATTGCAGGTGGAGTTGCAGCAAACAGCTATTTGCGTGATACAATGGTAAAGGAAGGTAAGGCGCGGAACATTGAAGTAATACTACCACCAAAAAGCCTTTGCACAGACAACGCGGCAATGATTGGGGCAGCAGCATACTTTGCCATAAAAGAAGGTATAGAGGCTAGCGATTTAAGTCTAGATGCTAATCCCGATTTATAAAAATACATACACTCGTAGCTCAGATGGATAGAGCATCAGCCTCCGACGCTGAAAGTCGTGAGTTCGAATCTCACCGGGTGTACCAACTAAACTAACGGAGAACCGCCGTGAAATATCTATTTTTCGATATAGAATGCGCAAATTGCTGGCAAAACATAGGCAAAATATGCAGTTTTGGCTATGTTATTACAGACGAAAATTTTAATTTATTAGCAAAGAAAGATATAATAATTAACCCCAAAGCAAAGTTCGATTACCGCGGACTTAGTATTGCTGGTATAAAACTTGCTTACAGCGAAGAACAGTACAAAAACGCGCCAAGTTTTGATGAGTGTTATGACCAAATAAAGTCGCTAATAACTAGCAAGGACCATGTTGTTTGTGGGCATAGCACAAGTAGCGATGCAAAGTATATTTTAGACGAATGCAAGCGGTACAATAAAGAGCCTTTTGACTATATTTATATTGATACAATAAAGCTAATAAAACTAATTTATCAACGCGAAAAAGACCTGTCACTTAGCGTGCTTTACAACGAATTTTATCAGGAAAGCGAGAACTTAGAAGCCCATAAAAGCGATGACGATGCCTTTATGACAATGAAAATTGCGCAGTTTATTACACTAGACAAAAATCTTACTTTCAATCAGGTGATTTCTCAAAACACACTAGCAAAAGGCGAAGTGTTTTTTGGCAGAATTGTAGACAAAGACACCACAGTTTTTAGCTATAGCGCGGTATCTAACAAAACAAGGAACAGCAACAGCAGAATTTTTGAACAGGCAAAAAAAGAACAAAAAGTTGACAAAAAAGGTGATTTATTTCCGAAAAAGTATTGCATTGAACACACCTATGAAAATAACAATTTCGCACAAATGCTCCTAATTATTAGCAAACTTAACCGTAGCGGTGGCAGATATGTATCT
>CAYJBW010000083.1:0-5950 GCA_964368255.1 uncultured Christensenella sp. | reverse complement strand
TTTTCGTCTAAATATTAACTTTGCAGATTAACTTATTTCTTTTCGCCTGACTACAAAGTTTGTAAGTCGGATATTTGTTTTTCGTGTAAATATTAACTTTGCAGATTAACTTATTTCTTTTCGCTTAACTATATAGTTTGTAAGTCGGATATTTATTTTTCGTCTAAAAAAGATGTTTGCAGGTCGGATATGTGGAAAAGCAGTGTAATTGGGTACTTAGCAAATACATCGCTAAGAGCATAGCTTCCCCCAAGCACACGCTGGTCGTATCCGCCCATGTGCCAATTTATCGCCATTGCTTCTTCACGGGTAAGTTTCATAAATCCGCTTGCTATGTAAACCGATTTTTCTCCGTGTCCGTAAGGCAATGTATCTTCCACCGCAAAATATGGCTTTTTTACCCATTCGCCATTCTCTTTAACATTTCTTTCTTCTGTTTTGTAGTAATTCACCTTACAAATATCATGTAGCAGTGCAATTACAGCAACACTTTCTGCGGATAACTTTTCTTCCCAACCCCCGTCATATTCCACATCAAGAATTTGCATAAAACGGTAGTAGGCTTTTACGCTGTGTTCACAAAGTCCGCCAATGTGCGCAGAATGAAACCTTGTTGATGCTGGCGCATAGAAAAAATCACTTTTATTTAGCCAATCCAGTAGTTTGTCCGAACCTTCTCTTGTTATGTTTTCCTTATAAATTCTCAAAAATTCATTTTTGTAATATACATTATCTTTTTCTTCCATTTTTCACTCCTTTATTGCATATATCTTGCTAAAAATTCCATTTGTTTTTCGCGTGTTGTAAGGGTGGCACTTGCTAAAGCACACTCTCTTAGTAGCTCATAAAGCGCGGTAGTCCTATCCTTTTGCGGTACTCCCAGTTTTATTAAGTCTTCGCCATCTACTAATAATTCTTTATAGGTAAAAGGTACATTTTCCTTTATCATATCATGATAAGTGTCCATAAGCCTTTTTGCGGAAGGGCTTATCCCGCTTAATAGTCCACCACCAAGATAGTCTGCTTGTTTAAGGGCATATAGCTTGTCAATTATATCATAATTCCTTTGCACAAATAGTCTTACAGTGTTTTCCTTTGCATCCATTTTTAGGTCAAACATATGCGCTAGTACTAACCTTTTTGTTTCCGCAATGACTTTCTTGGGGTATTTTAATCTATTTAATATCTCGTGCGTTAGCTTTTCTCCAGCAACATCGTGGCCTATATACCTGCCATTTTTTTTGTAGCACTGCGGTTTGCCAATATCGTGAAGCAGTGCCGCAAGCCGAATATCCGCTGACGCATGTTTAACAGTATTAAGTGTGTGGTCGAAAACATCATACTTATGGAAGTCCTTGCGCTGTTGCATGCCTATGCCTAAGGTAAGTTCGGGCAAAATATATTGTAGCACACCAATTTCTGTAAGCAATCTAAGCCCATTAACATGAGCATCTTTCCTACCGTATTTTGTGTCTGCAACAAGTATTTTGTCCAGTTCGTCCCTGATTCTTTCCTTAGAAATTTCTTTTATCTTATAAGCAAATTGTTTGGCGGCAGAAAGAGTGTTTTTTTCCACTTCAAAACCCAGTTCCGCGCTTAGCCTTGCTAGGCGCATTAGGCGCAAACCGTCTTCGCAAAAAACTTCTTCTCATTCTCTTGTCGTAACAATAACCTTCTCTTTAAGATGTTTTAGCCCATTGATTGGATCCACGATTTCTTGCGAGTTGATATCATAATAAATTGCATTTATTGTAAAATCTCTACGCAAAGCGTCCTTGTTGATGTCACTGGTCGCCGTTACTTTGGTGGGTGAATGCCCTACGCCATAACTGTCTGTGCGGAAGGTAGTATATTCGTACCGCTCCTTGCCACAACTAATTGATAGTGTTAGTAGCTTTTCCGATGTGTAACTTACAGAAAACTCAGTATCTTTAAGTAAGTTGAATACTTCTTCTGGGGTATGCTCTGCCGCTATATCAACATCTGATACAGCAAAGTTAAGCAAACTATTCCGAACATATCCCCCTACAATAAATAGAGAATTGCCTAAATACTGTGCTAATTTTTTTAACTTTTCCGATACCTTAACCATAAATTTCTTGTTTTAAGACTCCTATGTATGGCAAATTTCTGTAAGACTGGTCAAAGTCTAGCCCATATCCCACCACGAATTCGTTAGGCACTTCAAAGCCCACATAGTCAGCGGTGATATCTGTTTTTCTGCGTGATGGCTTATCAAGCAGCGCACAAATTTTTAGGTTCTTGGGATGTCTTTCCAATAGTATTCTTTTTAGGTAAGACAGCGTATAACCAGTATCAACAATGTCTTCTACAATAATAACATTTTTCCCTTCAATGGGGCAATTTATATCCTGTATTATGCGCACTTCTCCGCTACTACTTGTTCCGCTCGCGTAAGATGAAACGGACATAAATTCTAGGTCTACATAGTTATCTAACTCTCTCGTAAGGTCTGCAAAAAAGTAGCAAGAGCCACGCAAAATACATACAATAATGAGATTTTCTCCACGAAAATCATTGTTTATCTGGTTGGCTATTTGCTTTACTCGTTGAGCTATTTCTTCTTTGTTAATAAGAACCTTACTAATATCGTCTTTCATCATAAGCACTCCTTAATAATGTGAATTATTTTTTTTGTTGTATTGTCAATTTTTATTAAATCTGATGTTTCGTATCCCAAAACTGCAAGTATTGTTTGCCTATCTGCAAGAACTAGGATTTTTTCCTTTTCTGTACTAGGAAGTTTTTGCTCACCTAAAAAGTCGCTTAAAAGCTTAGTTTTGCCATTAACTCTCTTAAAAACATCACCACAAAGTCTACTTCTTATTACTGCGTCATCAGGCACCTTGTCACAGTCAAAGCTTATTCCGCTTACAATTTTTTCCCCTGCCGAAAACATATAGCTGTTTCCTTTATAGGTGTAGTTCTTTGTAATATCGAACTCTTCCCAAAACTCTTCTCCACTTGCCACAGTTATTATCAAATCGCTATTATGCCTAATTGCTCTACTAAAATATGGCATATCAATGGATGTGTTGTTTTCTTTGTTCTTTAACTCAAGGATACTGTCTATGTGCCTTGCTTCTATGTCCTGTGTTATTCCTAAGCGTGCAAATGCTTCTCTTATGGTATACTTTTGTATTACTACATCCTTGCTAAACAAGTCTTTTATTATGCATTCTTGTGCGTTTGTTACTATTTCCCCAATTTGTGCGCTAAGATACTCATCTATTTCAAGGGCATTTTCACTAAGCCGTGCTATTGACTTTGTTACTTCCTTATACCTTTCCTTAATTTTTGGCAATATTTCTAACCTAATAAAATTCCGCGTATAGTCACTTTCTTGATTTGTTTCGTCTTCCACAAAGGGTATATTATTTTGTTTTACATATTCTTCAATTTCTGTCCGTGTGTATTTCAGTAGCGGACGGATATAGCCACTTCGCTGTATTATTCCCCCCAGTCCCTTTATACCCGTGCCACGAAAGATACGCATAAGAACGGTTTCTGCGTTGTCGTCAGCGTGATGAGCTAGTGCAATTACATCTACTGTCTTATCTGCGAGCAGATTATCAAATATCTCATACCTAAGTCTTCTTGCTGCACTTTCCACACTTTCTTTGGTTTTTTTACATTCTTCTAGCGTTTTGACACTAAAAAACAAAACTGGTATGCCGTTTTTTTCGCAATAATTTTTAACAAACGCACTGTCTTTTTGGGAACTTTCTCCCCGAATGCCATGCTCAATGTTAATAACAACTATTTTTTGACAAACCAAGCGGTAGCAATGTAACATTGCCATGCTATCCATTCCGCCACTAACGGCTAATCCTATTGTTTTGTCTATTTTTTCTACAAACATACTAAAATTATACCATATTAGTATATACAATTAAAGTTTTTTGCCTAACAAAATTATAAAACTTATCTCTTATGTCCGCTTTATATCGCTTTTGCTTTTTGTGGATTTTTTTGCCAGTATTCCTTTAACAATGACATAAACACCGCAAAGAACAGCCCCACCACCCACTATACTTAGTGCAATAATCTCTTGCGCGTTAAGTATGCTCTCCTTTTTTGTATCTTCAATTCCGTAACTGCAGTTTATGCAAACATCGCCTTTGGGCATATAAAAGTATATTTCGTTATTATTTCTGCCAAATACTACTGGATTACCGTTGCAAAAGACAGTAACTGCGCTGATTTTGTCTTCTTTCGCAAATAATACTGTTATTCTCTCCCCTTCTTTAGGTTCGCCCGTCACAGTGAAATTATCATTATCGCTATTTACTACTATTTTGTAGCTGGCATCGCTAGGCTCTTTTTCGCCACCTATTGTTTCACCGCTATTTTCTTCACTGCCTTGTCCAGGTTCTTCCGCTGAATTTTCATCGGTGTGCTCGTCTTTGTCTTCTTCTGGATTATTTTTTTCTGGATTGTTTTCTTCGGGTGTTTGGGGTGGTGTGGCGTCTTCTTTTGGGGACTCTTTAAGGATAGCGACACCATAAAAGTTAATATCCGTTACAAAAACATACTCTTTCGTCCATTTTTCTCCCGTTTCACTACCTATATGCCATTCCAAAGTATAGCCGTCTGCCAGGTTTAGTTCTTCACGATAATTATCTATAATTATTGTTGTTGCTATCGTTGTTCCAAAAGGGATATCTACAGCGCAAATCTCCTCTGCTAAATAAACATATCTTAGTTGAATTAAATTGCTAGCGGCATTGACAATGACTTTTTCCGCACTAATGGTAATGCAAAAAATCGCTATTAGTAGCAAAATTACTGCTTTTGATATGTACGCAAAAGTTTTTCTCATCATTTCTCTTTGGTCGCTAAATTGTATTCTAACTAATTTTGCGCCTTGCCCCGTATTTGCAAAATTATTACTGTAATATTGCTTTTATCCGTCTTATACCACTAGAGCTTGATTGTTCCTTTACTATGGAGAATTTACCTAATTCGCCGGTGGTTTCCGCATGCGGACCGCCACACATTTCCATTGAATGTCCTTTTATGGAGTAGACTTTTACCATGCTGTCGTACTTGTCGCTAAATACGCCTATTGCGCCCTGCTTTTTGGCTTCTTCAAGGGTTATTTCCTGGCAAACAACCTTTATATTTTTTGCTATAACTGCATTTACATCGTCTTCAACGGCTTTTATCTCTTCCGCTGTCATTGGACGGTTAAAGTTAAAGTCAAAACGCAATCTTTCTGCGGTTATGTTACTTCCTTTTTGTTGTATATTCTCGTCATTTAGCACTTTCTTTAGGCTGGCATTAAGTATATGTGTTGCGGTATGCAATCTTGCGGTTGCTTCTCCGCTATCCGCAAGTCCACCCTTAAACTTCTGCTCCGCTCCAGCGTGAGACTTCTCTTGATGCTCCTTAAATGCTCTTTCAAAGCCTTCTGTGTCCACAGTGATGTTATTGTCGGAAGCAAGCTCCACCGTCATTTCTATGGGAAATCCAAAGGTGTCATAAAGCCTAAAAGCTGCTTTGCCACTCATTTTGTTATTTTGTATATATTTTAACAATTTTTCAAACTCTTTTAGCCCAGTAACAAGTGTTTTGTTGAACCTTTCTATCTCTAAATTAAGTTCTTCAATAATCTTATCTGCATTTTGTTTTAGTTCTGAGTAATTAGAGCTGTACAAATCTATATAAATCTTGCTTATCTCTTCAATAATGCTGTTCTCCATTTCTAACATACGGACAAAACGCACGGCACGCCTAATAAGTCTCCGCAAAATATAACCTTGGTCCACATTGCTTGGGGTGATACCTTTTTCGTCACCTAGCATAAATGTTGCCGTTCTTACATGGTCGGCTATTATTCTCATAGCGCGGATGCTTTCTTCACCTTTACCGCTTTTTTCTTTAATTAGGTCAATTACTGGCTTGAACACATCAATTTCGTAAACAG
>CAYJBW010000082.1:0-6072 GCA_964368255.1 uncultured Christensenella sp. | reverse complement strand
ATGTAAATATTTTGCTTGCAGAGAAAGAAACTTTAGAAACAAAAATAGGTGACTTAAATGAGCAAATAAGAGTTTTGGCTGAAAGAAAGAGCGCGGTAACAATAGAGGGCAAAACCTACGATTATAGCGAACTTTGCGTAATGCTAACCGGCAAAAAGTACCAAGAAATTATTGGGGAAATCCGCCGAGTAGAAGCAAAGCGTCAAGAGTCTAAGGATGAATTTGTTGCCATTAAGAGAGTGCTTGCCGATAAAAAGCAGGAACTAATCACACTTCATAACAAGGTGGAGCAGTTAAGTAGTTTGGTGGAGATAAATAATGCTTACATTGCCGACCTAAACAGCAACGGTAGAATTGACCCGGAACTATTAAAAATTAAAAACATATCAAGTTTAAGGAAAGTTATTCTTACTGACAATGATAAGCAAATTATGCAATCCGCGCTTGATGACCACGCACTAAGAATGGGTTCGCTGTCATACCAAAGCGATGCTCTTAATACGAGAATTGCTGGTGGCAAAGATCTTATTGAGAACTTTAAGGCAAATTGTGATGCCTATAGAGAGCTGCAAGATTTACTCTATCAAAAAGAAGATGCCGCTGATTTGCTTATAAAGGATATGGCTGTAGCCAATACCGTCTATGAGAAATTAAATGAACTGCATATTATAAAAACAGAAAAGGAAAGAGCAAAACAAACAGTGGATTCTGCCATTAACCAAACGATAAGTGAAGAGTTTGTAGGGAGTATCAACAACTTTGTCAGGAAGTTTAGCCAAAAATATTATATTAAAGAAAGCAAAGGTATTGTTATAAACTATATTGACAAGAAAGGATTAGAAAAAGAGATAGAGAAGCAGGACGAAGAGACAAGCACAATAGTAGCCTTGGCAATAATAGATGCAATAGGTAGTGTGGTCGCTAGAATTCTTGATGTAACTAATCTGCCAAGGATTATCAATATAAAACCGAATTTATTCAATGACGCGACCAAACAGCTGCTTTTAGATGAAGCCAGTAAACGGGGTATGCTACTACTGCTAAGCAAGTAAAAGCAATGTTTGATAAAGTAACGCAAAAAGTGTGTGAGTATTAACACATTTTTTGCATTTTTGGGGAATTATGACGAAAGAGATATCACGCAATGGACATCGCGAAAGGATGCGCACCTTGGTTAGGGAGAAAGGTTTGGATGCCCTTACTCCCCACCAACTCGTGGAGTTTTTGCTCTTTTTGGCAATACCTATGAAAGACACCAAAACCATTGCCTATGATTTGCTCAACAAGTTTGGGAGTTTGGAAGGCATACTAAAGGCGGAAGAACAACAGTTATTAAGCGTACGCGGAATGACACAAAATGCTGCCATACTATGCAAATATTTAACAGATTTTTTTCATTATTATCAAAGGTCAAAGTTCAAAGAAAAACCTGTGCTATCTGCGCAGGAGATTTTGCCCTATCTTCTAACGCTGTTTGATAAAGAGACAGATGAATGTTTATACCTTATTTGCTTAGACATAAAACAACGACTTATTCATACAGATGTCGTTGGTTGCGGCAATGCCGTATCTGTACAAAGCACAGCAAAGAAGGTAGTAGAAATTGCTATGCGTCACAGTGCAAAAAGCGTGATAATCGCCCATAATCATCCATCAGAAATTGTTACGCCATCAGATGCCGACATAAAAAGCACTATTGCACTAGGAACGCTATTAAGTTCTCTGGACATAAAACTTATGGATCATATAATTATTGGCAATCGTTCCGCTTATAGTTTTTATCTAAAATCCCGCCTTGTTGTGGGCGGGATACCTAAGGAAACTTATCCAATAATTTGTATTGACAGAAACTAAATCCCCCAAATATCTTTAATAATTATTATACACTCTGTACTTTCAGGCATAGGGAAGATAGCAAAAGTATGATTCATATAAGGAAATTCGTAATAATTTAGGTCAATACCTGATTGGGTTAGTTCGTTATATAACTTTTTACAATCTGGTAAAAATATTTCTCGCTGACCCACAAAAATTGTCATAGTAGGCAGTACTTCAAAATTGCAATAATAGGGGGTTACATAGGGACTTTCGTAGCTCCCGTCTCCAATATAAGCGGCTATTTTGATTTGTATGTCACGAACATTTAGCATGGGATCCAGTGGTTGATAAGTTGCTATATCTTCATTGGTAAGCTTAGGGTCAATGCACGGAGAAAAAGCGAAAATTTCTGCTGGCTGGGCTACATTGTTGTCATAAAGGTATTGAGAAAGGCACATTATAAGTGTTGCGCCTGCAGAATCACCCATGAATACAATATTTTCTGGTAAGATAGTATCAAGTAAAGAAAGATAGTAGTCAGCGCAGTAATCAATCACTGTTTCGTAGGTATAGTTGGGCGCTTTTGGGTATACTGGCATAAAAATAGTAACATCAAGTTCTTGTGCTAGCCTTTTGCAATAGTCATAGTGGAATATTAACGGTTGATAAATAAAAGCTCCGCCATGCAAGTACAAAACGGTTTTTTCTTTGCCTTTATTAAATACGCATACTTCAGTATTTTGGAAGGTTTCTATATCGAAGCCATATAGCGAAGAATATATTTTTGGGGTTTTGTAGTCTTCATTCTTTTTTCTACTTTTTTCCAAATCTTGATAGGAACCTTGTTCATCTGTTTTTGTGGATAAAACCATAGAAAGTATGCTCTCATAAAATAGACTTGTAGAGCTTCTGCCCTGTTTATCCGCAATAATGAGAATGGTACTTGCCAAAGAAATAGCAATTATCGCCAGTAGCAGTAGTACTGTTACGGCGATTTTCGCTTTTTTAGTAAGACGCTTTTTTTCGGTGCGCATGATAGAAATTAGCCCCTAATTTCTTTATACATTTTGGTAAAATCTTCTTTGGACATTATTATTGGTACAGGATACAAAGGATTTGCTTCTGCAAAAGCCCTTTCTACCATAAGCGGTATATCTTCTTCTATAATGCTATCAATGTTAGTGGGTATGCCCATGTAGCTGTTCATATCCTTAATGCTTTGAATAAATGCCTTTGCACTTTGCTCATCGCTACCCTTATTTAGACCTACATATCTAGCAAGCGCGGCAAGCTTTTTGTAGGACTTGCTTCCATAAAAGTCAAGTATGTGGGGAAGTATAACAGCATTAGCCAGTCCGTGTGGAACACCGTATTGCCCACCAAGAGTATGGGCGATAGCATGTACATTGCCTACATACGCTCTAGTAAAAGCCACTCCTGCAAAGTATGATGCGTATTGCATATTTTTCCTTGCGGTGATGTTTTCGCCATCGTCATATGCCTTAGTTAGGTTGTCAAAAATAAGCTTGGTAGCCTTGATAGCCATTTCTTTAGTTTGTTCGGTATTGCTAGAACCTATGTACGCTTCTACTGCGTGAGTGAGAGCGTCAACTCCTGTGGTGGAAGTAATATGTTTGGGTAGTTTTACTGTTAGCGTAGGATCAAGTACTACATATTTAGGAATAAGTACTGGGTCATTTATCGGGTACTTTTCGTGAGTTTGTGGATTGGACACAACTGCCGCTATTGTTGCTTCACTGCCCGTACCGGAAGTTGTTGGTATAGCGAACAATGGGGGTAGTTTTTTTAGTACCTTAAGTACACCTTTCATTTTTGGTATGGGCTTATTTGGGCGGGCTATGCGCGCGCCTATTCCCTTAGCGCAATCCATAGGAGAGCCACCGCCAAAGGCAATTATGCCTTGACAATTGTTATCCTTATATAATGTTACCCCTTCTTCGATATTATCTATGGTGGGGTTGGGGACTGTTTTGTCATAAACAAAATAAGCGATACCTTCACTTGTTAAGCCTTCCTTAAGGCTATCCACTAGTTTTAACTTGTTGTGCAGCACATCATCTGTTACTATAAGCAAGGTATCAAGCCCCTTGTCTTTGGCAAACTTAGGCAGTTTGTCTAAACCTTCAATGCTTTGTGGCTGACTAAAGTTCAAAAAGTTCGTTGCGATGCGGAATACTCCTTGGTATATTCTGCAGTATGTTTTGAATAAAAAATTCATAATGCCTCCCAGTTTTTGTTAATAACACTATCATACCACAACAAATATTGCTATTACAAGGTAATAACAACAATTTTTGAGACATCGTATGTAATCATATTAGCTATTGACATTCTAAAATATTGTGTGGTATTATTATAACACATGGAGAGATATCTCCATATCTATAATTAAAGAGTATTACATGGAGGGTACATGAAAAAGAGCGCATTATTAAAAATTCTTTTAACACTCGTTATGTTCACCTTAATATTATCTTTAGTTGCATGTAAGCCGGATGGTGGCGATATCGATCCGCCACCACAAAAAATCACGGCGATGGAGCAACTAGTAGGTATAATTAAAGGCGCAGACGGATTGATTAAAGTATTAAACGGGGTTGATGGTAACATGAATGCTGATGTAGATATTGTTATCAATCAAAAAACCAGCACCGCCACGAACAATTTTACTTTAGGAATCAAGGGCAACCTTAACGCTACCGCGCCTGAAGTGGTCGTAAACTTTAAGGACAAAGAAACTGAGAAGTTGGCTTTAGGTTACAAGGACAACAAATTGTTTTTGAAGCAACCTTTAACATCAATGAACAGGAACGCAGACGGCACAGCCGCAGCTGCATCTGATGCTTTCGTGGCAGACACCACAGCGTTGAAACCAGCTTTAGATGATTTGATGTATATTGTTATGGATATGCTTAAAGGCATAGACATAAAGCTAGATCTGTCCACCTTGGGCGATAGTTTAGCGGAAATGTTAGGCGACAATGTTGACTTAAGTACTCTTATAGAGTTTAAGCAAATTGAAAATGGAGACCGTTTGGAGTTAACAGATTCAACGGTAAGCCTTGCTAAAAGTCTGGTCCTAAACAAATTGCTACAAGGCGTAGTAGGAACTGTTGTAAACTCTGCAGTCAACTCAATATTTGACACTACAGAGGGTATGGATTATCTACTTAAGAGTAATATCTATGTAGAAGTTTATAAGGGAAGCGACGCAGTTATTAACGGTATTAAGATTGGATTTTCCGCTAAAGATAACAGCACAGGCGATATCTTTATTGATCTTAATAAGTTCAACAACTCCGCTAGCGCTAGCGACAAAGCTACTATTAACTTTGGCAGCGAGTATACCGCAAAGAGTTTGGATTTAGGATTGGGTCTAGGTGTACCTCAAAAGGGAATAGCTGCTGATCTTAGCGCAAGAGTTACTCCAGATTTTTCTGCAGTAGACAAAATACTTGCTTCTGGCAACCTAGTATTTACTGACCTTAATTCAGAATTAGAGACAAAACCCACTTACGCAGTACCTGCATATTTTAACGGTACATCAGCTTTCTTTAACACAGCTGCTATTTATAGCGGACTAAATGAAATTGCTGATTTTGATTTAATTACTGCTCCTAGTAAGACACTTTACAAAGCTTCAGTATATGAAACTAATACAGACGGTAGCTTCAAAGCAAATAAGTCTATAATTCCAATTATTAACGAAGCTGTAGCCAAAACAAAGGCGGACTTTATTGCAGACAAAGGCAAGACTGCAGAAGAAGCTGGTCCCAGCAAAGGTCTAATAAACACAATTTACGAAATGCTTGGCGGAAAACTTACACTTAAAACGGACAAAGACGGCAAGCAAGAGTATACCCAAACATCCGAAGCAGATATGCTGAAACAACTTGATGTTAAGTTCGGAGCATACACCAGATTTGAAATTTACAAAGAAAAGTCAACGGACACCTACGAAAAAGCTATCAAGAATATTACTGATTTGTTTGATGCAAACAAGGATTGGATAATAGGTACTGCAACAACTCAAGCTAATGGCAACTATGGGATATTTAACTGGGATAAAGATGAATGGAACGGCGGAGCGACGCTATACAAAGCAGGTGAAAAGAACGACCTACTTGACGCAGTTAATGTGTTCCTATGCAACGGCAAGACAGGCACAACGCCAAACGATGTTACAACAGAAACTATAGCTGATTTTGCTAACTACTATATCAGTATGCTACA
>CAYJBW010000081.1:0-6078 GCA_964368255.1 uncultured Christensenella sp. | reverse complement strand
GAAT
The DNA here is from genome assembly GCA_964368255.1 of uncultured Christensenella sp. Lineage (GTDB taxonomy): Bacteria > Bacillota > Clostridia > Christensenellales > DTU072 > CAG-1782. The sequence continues at coordinate 6,074 of CAYJBW010000081.1, read as the reverse complement.
GGACTAAATCATAGCCATGTATATTTTTAGCAATAATTGTAATTAACAAAAAGGAGGATTTTTTTATGAAACTAATAGAAAGTAAAACATATTTGAATTTAGCTAAGGCATTTGCCGGAGAGTGCCAGGCAAGCACTCGTTATAGGTTCATTGAATACGGCGCGAGAACTGAGGGCTATATTGCTATGGCGGACCTTATTAACAAGATTGTTTGCAATGAGTTTAACCACGCAAGAATGCTTTATACATTCATACAAACAGCAACTGATGACACCATAGCGAACATAGACATATCAACGGGCTACCCTTTTAAGGAAAAATGGAATTTGCTAGATAATTTGAAACTTGCTTCAGAAGATGAAGAAAAAGAACAAACAATGATTTATCCAGAATACGAAAAGACCGCTAGAAAGGAAGGTTTTAACGATATCGCAGGGCTATTTAGCAACCTAATCCGTGTTGAAGACTGCCATAAAAAATTATTTTTGGACTTGTATAATCAGTTAAAAACTAAAACATTATACAAGAAAGAAACCGCTATAAAGTGGAAGTGTGCTTCATGCGGATACGAAGCCGTGTCAAAACAAGCCTGGACGCAGTGCCCACTATGCCAAGCAGCGCAAGGCGAAGTACTAATACAAATATCGGACGCAGAATAAAGATTTATTTTTATCTTTTACAAAGACAAACAGGGTAACCACTCGGCTACCCTGTTTTTGTTTATAAATATTTTAGATTAGTACTGTCCCCTTTCTACATACTTTGTGTGAAGTATTTCGTGGGCTTTGTGACTGTTTGGCTTGCCTAAGAATGTTTCATAAACTTCCTTAACAATGGGATTCTCATGGCTCTTTCTTAGTTTCATTCTTGCATCTGTGTCATAAATTGCTTTAATACGCAAACCCTTAAAATCTACATTGTTGCGTACATGCGCCGGTTGAATGGGTTGACCACCACCGTTTGCGCAACCGCCTGGACATGACATAATTTCTATAAAGTGATATGGGCTTGTGCCTTCTTCTATTTGGTCACACAGCTTGCGTGCGTTGGATAGACTGCTAGCAACAGCAACTTTTACCTCTATGCCTGCAATATTGTAGGTAGCTTCCTTAATACCTGCTAGTCCCCTAACATCGTGGAAATCAAGTTTTTCAAAGCTCTTGCCTTCCAGTACTTCACGAAGGGTACGAAGAGCCGCTTCCATAACACCGCCACTTGCGCCGAAGATAAGTCCTGCTCCGCTTCCTATACCTAGTGGTGCATCATAGCTAGCGTCTTCAAGCTCATTAAACATAATGCCTTCACGCTTAATTAGTCTTGCAAGCTCTCTTGTAGTTAGCACATGGTCAATATCAGGTACGCCCGCTGCTGATTGGTCAGGCCGTCCCTTCTCGAACTTCTTTGCGGTACAAGGCATAACGCTTACAACAACAATGTCTTTGGGGTCTTTGTTGATTTTTTCTGCGTAATAAGTTTTTACTATTGCGCCAAACATTTGTTGTGGGGATTTGCAAGTGCTTAGATTGGGGATAAGGTTGGGATAATAATGCTCTACGAACTTTATCCAAGCTGGTGAACAGCTAGTAAGCATAGGCAATACTCCGCCATTGTTTACTCTGCCAAGGAACTCATAACCTTCTTCCATAATGGTAAGGTCTGCGGTAAAATCCACATCAAACACTTCATCTGCTCCAAGCGCTTTGATACTAGCAACCATTTTGCCTTCAACATTAGAGCCGATAGGATAGCCGAACTCTTCGCCAATACCTATTCTGGTAGCGGGAGCTGTGCCAAAAATAACATACTTTGTGGGGTCAGCAATGGCTTCTCTCACATCGTCAATTTCGTCTCTTTCACGAAGTGCGCCTGTTGGGCATACTGCGATACATTGTCCGCAACCTACGCAAGGTACTTGCATAAGTTCTTTGCTAAAGGCAGAACCAATGTGAGTGTCAAAACCCCTTGCATTGGCACCAATTACTGATACTCCTTGATAATTCTTACAAGCAGCTACACAACGGCGACAAAGTATACATTTGTTGTTATCTCTCACAAGATAAGGTGTGCTAAAGTCTATGGGGAACTCGTTAGCTGCGCCTTCATAATGTCCGTCTGCGCATCCAAGTTCTGTGCTAAGAGTTTGTAGTTCACAACTGCCACTACGCACGCAAGATAAACACTTTTTGTCGTGGTCGCTCAGTATTAGTTCTATCGTTGTTTTTCTACTTTTTAGTACTCTTTCGCTATTGGTTGTTACTTCCATACCTTCGCTAACTGGGTATACGCAAGAAGCAACCAAACTTCTGGCATTCTTAACTTCTACTACGCAAACTCTGCAAGAACCTATTGCGTTTATGTCACGGAGGTAGCACAGTGTGGGGATTTTTATACCCACTTTCTTTGCTGCGTCCAAAATAGTTGTTCCCGCGGGAACTTGCACAGCTTTACCATTTATCTTCAAATTAACTAAGTTTTCCATGTATATCCTCCTATTATTTCCTGATAATAGCGTTAAACTTACAGGTAGTCATACATACGCCACACTTGATACACTTTTCTGTGTCGATTATGTGTTTTTCCTTAACCTTTCCGCTAATTGCGTTCACTGGACATTTTCTAGCGCAAGCTGTACAGCCTACACAAGCGTCAGTTACACTGTATACAAGCAAGTTTTTGCATATCCCGGCTGGGCATCTTTTGTTCACTACATGCTCAATATATTCGTCACGGAAGTAACGAAGAGTGCTAAGCACGGGATTGGGAGCTGTTTGTCCCAAACCACAAAGGGAGTTGTCCTTTATGTAGTAGCAAAGCTCTTCCATATCTTCCAAATCCTTTAGTGTTGCGTTGCCGTCTGCTATTTTTTCCAAATATTCTAGCAATCTTGTTGTACCAATACGACAAGGTGTACACTTTCCGCAAGACTCTTCTTTGGTGAACTCTAAGAAGAACTTAGCAATGTCAACCATACAGTTGTCTTCGTCCATAACAATAAGTCCGCCACTACCCATCATTGAGCCTATTGCAACTAAGTTGTCATAATCAATAGGCGTATCAAGGTGCGATGCTGGTATACATCCGCCACTAGGTCCGCCTGTTTGCGCTGCTTTGAACTTTTTGCCATGCGGTATGCCACCGCCAATATCTTCAATTACTGTTCTTAGCGTTGTTCCCATAGGTATTTCTACAAGACCTGTGTTTACTATTTTGCCGCCAAGAGCAAAAACTTTGGTGCCCTTACTTCTTTCCGTTCCGATAGAAGCAAACCACTCCGCGCCTTTAAGAATAATTTGGGCTATATTAGCATAGGTCTCTACATTGTTTAGAATAGTAGGTCTGCCGAACAGTCCCTTTACTGCGGGGAATGGGGGGCGTGGGCGCGGTTCGCCACGGAAACCTTCTATACTTGCCATTAGCGCTGTTTCTTCGCCACAAACGAATGCTCCGCTACCTAGTCTGATTTCTAAATCAAAGCTAAACTCACTACCTAGTATGTTATTTCCTAGCAGTCCATATTCCTTAGCTTGCGCAATTGCTATTTGCAAACGCTTAACGGCTATCGGGTACTCTGCTCTAACATAAACAAAGCCTTGGTTACCGCCAATTGCGTAACCTGCTATTGCCATTGCTTCTATTACCGCGTGGGGGTCGCCCTCTAGTACCGACCTATCCATAAACGCGCCAGGGTCGCCTTCGTCTGCGTTACAACATACATACTTAACATCATTAACTTGCTTCATAGCAAATTCCCACTTCAGTCCTGTGGGGAAACCACCGCCGCCACGACCTCTAAGTCCTGACTTCTTGATAGTGTCAATTACTTCTGCTGGGGACATCTCATTTATTACCTTAGCAAGTGCTTGATAACCGTCATAAGCTATGTATTCGTCAATATTTTCCGGGTCAATAAGTCCGCAATTCCTTAAAGCAACACGGGTTTGCTTTTTGTAAAAGTTGGTGTCGTCAAGGGAAGTAATAGTATTTTTATCTACTTCATTTGGATCCTTATATAGTAGACGTGTTACCATTCTTCCTTTAATGATATGTTCATCTACTATTTCGTTAACATCTTCGGGCTTTATGTGGGCATAAAAAGCGCCCTCAGGATAAACCACAACAATAGGACCACAAGCGCATAGTCCAAAGCAGCCTGTAACAATCATTTTTACTTCATTGTCTAGTCCTTCTTTCTTTAGTTTTGCTTCCATTAGTTCAGCAATTTTGTGACTGTTGCCACTGGAGCAACCTGTTCCGCCACATATCAAAATATGATTTCTAAACATTATTTATCCTCCTAATTATTCGTTGCCAATTACATATTTCATAACTGGATTACCATTGACAATATGCTCGGCAACAATTTGCTTTGCGGCGTCTGCGGTAACTCTTATGTAAGTTACCTTTTCTTTGCCTGGCACATAAACTTCCACCATAGGCTCAAGTTTGCACATTCCTAAACAGCCAGCTTGCGTTACCTTAACATTGCTTAGTCCCCTTTTTGCTATCTCTTCATTAAAAGATGCAAAAACCGGCTTAGCTCCGGCAGCAATACCACAAGTAGCCATACCAACCACTACCCTTGTATCGTTTTCCGCTACGCTCTCACGGTTGTTAATCTGATTCTTCATTCTTTCTCTTATAGCATTCAAATCTGCCAAAGTTTTCATAGTACAGTTCCTCCGTTTACTTTTGAAATATTGTCACTTATTATACTTTCTATATAACTCATTACTTCTGCATTTTCGATGGGTACACCACCAAGTATGCTCTTTACTTCCTTTGTGTCAAATACATAGCTATCATTGTCTACCAAGTATTCTAATACAAAGTCTATTTCTGGTTTTGCCATAATTAGTACCGTCATTGTGCCGGCTAAGTCGCCTAATGGCATTCTGTCGATATTATTTAGTGCAAATGTTGCCCTAACCTGTGTCCCTACCCCCAAACTAGAAGTGATAAAAAATTCTCCACCGCTACTTTCTGCTGCTGACTTAAAAAGTGGAATTCCCATGCCAACCTTTCTTGTCGTCCTTGTTGTAGTAAAAGGGTCGCATACCTTGGATAAAAACTCTTCACTCATTCCCTTGCCGTCGTCAACTATTTTTATAGTCAGCACATCGTTTTTTGCCACAACGCTAATTAGTATATTCTTAGCGTTAGCTTTTATAGAATTTTGAGCAATATCTAAGATATTAAGGCTAAGCTCTCTCATCAGTTATCTTTCATAAAAGGCTTTAGTATGCCTTGCACATCGTCACATGTAGCCTTGCCATAAACATGCTCGTTGATAGTAAATACTGGAGCAAGTCCACAACAACCAATACACCTTGTGGCGTTAAGTGAGAACTTTCCGTCAGCAGTGCACTCACCAGACTCTATGCCGAGCGCTTCTTTAAGTGAGTCAAGCAAATCTCCCGCGCCTTTAACATAACAAGCGGTACCGATACAAACAGACACCTGGTACTTTCCTTGCGGGTTCAAAGTGAACTGAGAATAGAAAGTTGCAACGCCAAAAATCTCTTCCAAAGAAACTTTAAGCTCTTTTGCAATCATCGTTTGCACCTCAATTGGCAGATAGCCATATATCTCTTGTGCTGCTTGCAATGAAGGCATCAATCCGCCTTTCATCGTCTTTGTGACGGCAAGCCTTGCAAGAAGTGCTTTCTCTTGCTCTAAGGTGCCATTAAATGGTACATTTGTTAGTTTTATTTTGCCCATAGTTGTATACTTAGACCTCCTAATAAAATTTAGCCGTGTCAATTATAGCATAGCTAAAATAATAATTCAACAGAAATATTGTAATATTAAACAAAAGCACAATGTTTCCAACACTTTCAGTTTTGTGTCGTATTGTACTACACTGTGGCTTTTGGCAGATAAAAACGACATAATTGTTGCTTTGGCTACAAATAACTACATATTATGCAGGAATTCGGCACTATTGTGATTTGTTATCGTTATATACTTTTTTTGCCAAAAGCGCAAAAAAACACGCAGTATTTTGCGTGTGATTTTTGTGTGGTGACCCCAAGGAGATTCGAACTCCTGTAGCCGCCGTGAGAGGGCGGAGTCTT
>CAYJBW010000080.1:0-6095 GCA_964368255.1 uncultured Christensenella sp. | reverse complement strand
ATATAGTTAAAGTTTATAATGTATAATAACAGTCAAAAAGAACTATTTTTCGCTAGATTTCTTAATAACTGACAATATATGCGCAACAATATCTTTATTTATTTGCCTTACATCCAGCTTATTTGGGGGAGTATGTGACCACAATTGGTCGATATAATGAACTAGACTTTCTGCATATAGATTTTCTTGAGGCAAGATAGTTACATAACCTTTTTTTTGGTAGCTTGTCGCGTTGTCTAGCTGATCCCCCCTTGATGCGCCTTTAGGGAGCGGTATAACAATGCATCTTTTGCCTAGACAAGCTATTTCACTAAGCGCGTTGGAGCCAGCGCGACAAACAACGGCATCACATAGCGCAAACAAGTTATTTATATCACTGCTATAAGATATTTGGAAATAATTTTTACCTTGCACGGTAAAGTCACCTTTTTTTCCGGAAATGTGAATAATATTATAATTCTTTGTAAGCAAAGAAAGTCCCCGATATACAGTGCTATTTATTATGCTAGAGCCTTGACTGCCCCCAAAAATCAGGATAGTTTTTTTAGATAAATCTACCGGGAATTGTTCCAAAGCAATATTTTTGTTGCCTTTTAATATTTCATCACGCACAGGGTTGCCTACAAAAATTCCATTTTCTGTTTCTATAAATGAAGTCAAAGTTTTTTTGGCAAAGTGTGACACAAGTCTATTTGCCATACCCAAACTGTAATCTGATTCGTGGACAACGACGGGGATATTAAGCGATTTTGCAGCAAAGCAAGTGGGCAGAGCAACATAGCCACCTTTAGAAAATACCACATCGGGATTTAAGCTTTTTAATAGTTCTTTTGCTTGAGAAATGCCCTTTGCAAGCACAAAAGGGATTTTTACATTGTTAAAAATATTGCTCCTATCAAACTTTACTGTAGCGGTGGAGTGAAAGGGAATATTTTCTAGGGGTATGAGCGTTTTTTCCATTCCGTCTCCCCCAATATAGTGTATATTGGCAAAGTGTTCTTTAAGGAGGGGTAACAACGCAATATTGGGTATAATATGACCGGCAGAGCCACCGCCTGTAAGTACTATTGTAGACATTTTTCACCTTACTTTTATTATAAAATTTATTTTTTTATTCTGCTTTTATGCCATTATGTATATTATTATCTATATTATTTTTTTTAGTACAAAGTACAATTTTTCGTTGTAATAGTCGATAGGTTGTAGTATAATGTTATTATTTATTAAATATAGCTAAAGGAGAGTGCTTTATGAAATATATTTCGCTTGACGCATTTGACGGGACAAAAATTAGTGTAACTTTATGGGACGAAGTTGAATCACCAAAGGGTTGTGTGCAAATTGCTCACGGCATGGCAGAGCATCCTGATAGATATGACGATTTTGCTAGGTATCTTAATAGCAAAGGTTATATCGTTGCTGGTGAAGACCACAGGGGACACAGAAAGGGAGCTATTAACGAAGAAAACGGACAAGTTTATGGCGACTCTTGGAACCAAACTTTAGAAGATATGGATACTCTTTGTGAGTACCTAAAAAATACATACAAACTTGATGTGGCACTTCTTGGACATAGCTATGGTAGCTTTTTGTCACAAAGATATTTAGAAAAGAACAGCAAAAAATTAGTTGGAGCCATTCTTAGCGGTACAGCTTATATGAAAAGCGCGCTTGTGGGAATGGGGCTAATGATTGCTTCTATACAAAAAACCTTTGTGGGCGGACATAAGAAAGGTAATTTGATTAACAAACTAAGTTTTGGCGCTTATAACAAAAAGTTTGTTGACCAAGGACAGGATTTTGCTTGGTTAAGCAGAGATAAAGAACAAGTGCAAAAGTATGAAGACGACATTAACTGTGGCTATGTTTTGTGCCTTGACTATTACCAATCCTTCTTTAAGGGCGTAATGAATATGTACGGTGAAGATGCCAAAACTATCGATAAAGACTTCAAACTTATGATAGCTGTGGGCGGAGATGACCCAGTGTCAAATAGTTCGGTACTTGCTGCCAAACTAAATAATTTTTATATGGGCTTAGGCTTGAAACCTGTATTCAAGGTCTATAACAAAGCTAGACACGAAATTTTGAACGAAACAAATAAAGAGGAAGTGTATAACGATATGGGTAACTTTATTGATACGCTTTTTGCAGGGGAAAAATAAATGATAAAGAAATTACTAATAGTTGCACTAAGTTGTTTGCTATGCTTTAGCGTACTTTTTGGGTGCAACACTAATGCGGTTGACGAAGAAATTCTTCCTGCCGAAACTATTTATATCAGCACTGCAAGTGAACTTGTTGCTATGCAAAAATACACAGGCAAAAAATATAGCAACTATGTGTTTGAATTAAAGAATGATATTGACTTATCCGCTATTGAGACATGGGAGCCGATAGGAAAGGACATAACTACATCTTTCATGGGCAAGTTTGACGGCAAAGGTTACAAAATCTCCAACCTAACGCTAAAAGGCTGGGAAGATAATGGCAACCCGACATTTGTAGGGAACGACAGCAATGTTATCAACGAAACATCTTATTGTAGTATAGGACTGTTTGGCTACACCAAAGATACGGAAATATCCAACCTGACACTAAAGGATATCAATATTTATTATTACACCCAAGGTGTTGCTTCATATACTGCCGCGTTAGTTGGGTATGATACAGGCACATCAAAATTTTCTAACATAACTTCTAGCGGTTCAATAAAGTTATCGAATATTTATAACAGTGTAAAAACTTACGATAACACAGGTGCAGAGCAGGGCGCGAAAGAAGGTTGCCCCACAGTGCAATACGCAGGCGGAGTGGTAGCCTATTCTAGCGGAAGCAGTGAGTTTAGTGACATTATTAGTAGCGTTAATATTGAGAACTCTTTGTATAAAGCTATCTATAAACAGGCAAATAAAGAAATGGGCATAGAAGAAGGCTACAGTATAAGAACGGATAACGACAAGTCGATACTGCCCGAACAAACAATCGCAGGCGGCGCATTTGGGTTACTTAGGGGAGCTACATTAAACAACATTACCAGCACAGCTATGCTAACAATTAAGGCTAAATCTTCTTATATTGGCGGAGCAGTTGCTGCCCTTTATAGTGGCAGTGCAAAAAATTTCAATGTTGACGGTGTAAAAATTGACGGCAAAATTACCACCAAAAACACTATTGGTGGAGCGGTGGCTTTATTAGATTATAGTACCTTTTCGGAAAGCACGCTAAACAATGTAGAAATTGTAGAACAGTGCCAGGGTAACGAAGTGCAATCAGCTAGCGTGGGCGGAGCAGTAGGTTATGCTTATGACAACTCCACAATAAAAGATATCACAATAACCAAGCTAAGTATCAAGAGCGGTTATAACAAAAGCATACTGGGTGGCATTGTTGGTGTAGTTCGCGATTCTGTGTTAAAAGATTGTAGCGTTAGTCAAGGAGAGTTCGCGGCAACCAGTTTAGGCAAGAACAACGGCGTAGACGAGTATGACCAGTTTTTTGCCACTTGCGCAGTAATTGTTGGAGCGGTGTACGGCAACGCTTCGGTATCGGACTGTATGGGCAGTATAAGCAATAAGTATGTAGATGGTCTTAAGCCAAACCAAATTGCTTATGGCACAAAGAACTCAACAATTTATGTCAATGAAGACGGTTATGATGCAATTAGACTGTTTAAGGAAGGCAGCTTGACAGAATATATCGTTGCTTACGCAAAGTATAGCGAAGGCAAACTAGATGTTATTTTTTATAGCGAAGAGAGCAAAATTCTGAGTGAGCAAAGCTACAATAGTGTCGCAGTTATACAAGGAACGGAAAGCGACAGTATCAAATATAAGGATGTTTTCTTTACTAAGGGACAGGGCATAATCGGAACTAGCGGTGATGTTCTTACCTTTGAAGGCAGAGATACAACAAAGTATGTATACCTGTCTGGCGTACCTTATGTGGACGAAGCAACGCTAAATGTTGCAATGGCAGGTTAGAAAATTATTTTTTATTATTAACAGAGGCAGAATATGAACATAAAATTACGAGATAACACGGTGGATATGCCAAGTGGCAGTAGCTTATTTGACATAGCTAAATCTATTAGCGAAGGCTTTGCTAGAGTGTGTTTGTGCGCAAAAGTTGACGGCGCAAGCACTCCAATGAGCACAAGACTTGACAGAGACTGCGAAGTAGAATTCTTTACATTTAATGACGAAGAAGGCAAAAAAGCCTATCGCCACAGCGCATCACATATTTTGGCGCAAGCGGTTATTCGCTTATATCCAGATGTGAAAGTAGCTATTGGACCAGCAATTGCCAATGGCTTTTATTATGATTTTGATTTTTCTAAGCCAATTAGTATGGAAGATTTGGCGAGAATTGAAGAAGAAATGAAAAAAATCATAAAAGAAAACTATCCTATTATAAGAGAAGAAGTGTCCCGCGAAAAGGCGCTGGAAATTATGAAAGACGAGCCTTATAAGATAGAACTAATTCAAGCATTGGATGAAAGCGCGGTTATTAGTTTGTACAAGCAAGGCGAGTTTGTCGACCTATGCGCAGGTCCCCATGTGCCAAGTACTGGCTACATAAAGGCATACAAGCTAACCGCTCTCACTGGCGCATATTGGCGTGGAGATGAAAAAAACAAAATGCTTACCCGTATTTACGGCACTGCTTTTGACAAAAAAAGTGACCTTGAAGAATACTTGCTTGCCATTGAAGAAGCAAAAAAGCGTGACCATAACAAGTTAGGCAGAGAATTAGGTATTTTTATGACTGACGAAAACATTGGTCAAGGCTTGCCCTTGCTTATGCCAAAGGGCGCAAAGCTGTTCCAAATTCTTAGCCGTTTTGTGGAAGACGAAGAAGAAAGAAGGGGATATGTGCTTACAAAGACACCCTATATGGCTAAGAAAGAACTTTATCAAATAAGCGGACATTGGGAGCATTACAAAGACGGCATGTTCGTTATGGGGGACGAGACTAAAGAAGATAGCGAAATATTTGCGCTCCGTCCTATGACTTGCCCCTTCCAGTATACAATATACAACAACGGACTTAAATCATATAGAGATTTGCCCATTAGATATGGAGAAACATCTACATTGTTCCGTAACGAATCTAGCGGAGAAATGCACGGTCTAATTAGAGTAAGGCAGTTTACTATTAGTGAAGGGCATTTAGTTTGTATGCCTAGTCAACTTGAGCAGGAGTTCCGTGGCTGTTTGGACTTGGCGCGATATATGCTTAAGAGTTTCGGACTGGAAAATGATGTTACTTACCGTTTTTCACAGTGGGACCCCAACAATACTGCAAAATATATCAACGAGCCTAAAGAGTGGGAATATGCACAGCAAGAAATGCAACGCATTCTTGACCATATCGGGGTAAAATACTCGGTAGGTATTGACGAAGCGGCGTTTTACGGGCCAAAATTAGATATACAAATTAAGAATGTTCATGGCAAAGAAGACACAATGATTACTATTCAAATTGATATGTTCTTAGCAAAAAGGTTCGATATGGTCTATATTGACGAAAATGGTGAGAAAAAGCACCCATATATAATACACCGCACATCTATAGGCTGTTACGAAAGGACTATTGCACTTCTCATAGAAAAATATGCAGGTGCATTCCCGACTTGGATGAGCCCAACTCAAGTAAGAGTACTTTCTCTTACCGACAGAACGGCAGAAGATGCTAAAAACTTGGTGTCTATGCTGAAATTTAACAAAATAAGAGCAGAAGTCGATGTTAGAAGTGAAAAAATAGGGTATAAAATAAGAGAAGCGCAACTAGAAAAAGTGCCCTATATGATAATAATTGGGGACAAAGAAAAAGAAAACGGCGTAATTGCTGTTAGAGATAGAAAGAAAGGCGATTTGGGTACAATGAGCGTTGATGACTTTTTAGCGATAATTACTAAAGAAATTAACGAAAAAATATGCTAATTTAGTTGACAGTATCAACATAAAATGATATTATAGGCAGGAAGTAGATACGCATCTCACCGCAAAGCTATAGCGAAACGGTTTCTATAATAAGTGATTATTTTTAGAAGATGTGTATTTATGCACATCTTTTATTATTATATTAGGAGG
>CAYJBW010000079.1:0-6255 GCA_964368255.1 uncultured Christensenella sp. | reverse complement strand
CTTTTTTATGCATTCTTGTATCGCTTCAATTAAGTTCCTTTTTTGCGCATTCTAACGCAACTTCTATTACTTTATCCATATCGTAGTAGGCATAAGCGCCTAGCCTCCCACCAAATATTACATCTTTTTTGGTCTCCGCTAAAGCCTTGTATTTTGCGTACAATGCATTGTTTTTTTCGTTATTAACTGGATAATAAGGCTCAATGCCCTTTTTCCACTCAATGGGGTACTCTTTGCTAATAATAGTTTTGCTTTGCGTGCCGAACTCAAAGTGCTTATGCTCAATTATCCTTGTGTAAGGCACATCCCTTTCTGTATAGTTCATAACTGCCACACCTTGGTAGTTGTCTGTATCTAGTATCTCATCTTCAAAGCGTACCGAACGGTATTCAAGCTCCCCATAGCAAAAGTCAAAATATTCGTCAATCATACCAGTAAATACTGTTTTTGTGGCGATACTTGGATTGTTTTTTATGAACTCAAAATAATCTGTGCTTGTTAGCACTTCTACATTTTCTAGCATTTTTGCCACAATGTTTGTGTATCCGCCAATGGGTATGCCCTGGTAGCGGTCATTAAAATAGTTATTGTCAAAAGTAAACCTTAGCGGTAGCCTTTTTATAATAAAACTAGGCAAGTCTGTGCAAGAACGCCCCCACTGCTTTTCTGTATAGCCCTTGATTAGCTTGTCATAAACATCCGTTCCCACAAGCTTTAACGCCTGTTCTTCTAAGTTTTGTGGTTCGCCAATGTTTAGGTCTGCTATTTGTTCGGCAATTTTTGCCTTAGCCTCATTAGGTGTAACTATACCCCACAGCTTACTAAAAGTGTTCATATTAAAGGGCAGGTTATAAAGTTCACCTTTGTAGTTAGCTACTGGGCAATTTATATAGTTATTAAACTCCGCGAATTGGTTGATATAGTCCCAAATTACCTTGTTTTTTGTATGGAAAATATGCGCGCCGTAGCGGTGAACATTGATGTTTTCCACACTTTCGTTGTACACATTGCCACCTATATGGTTGCGTTTTTCCAGAACAAGCACCTTTTTGCCCTTCTTTTTTGCTTCATATGCAAAAACCGCTCCAAAAAGTCCACTGCCCACAATCAAATAATCAAATTTCTTCATTATTCCTCCATTTATAGTTATGCATTCTATTATATAGCTTATCAGTTAGCAGTAACAATATCAAGGGTTTCACACAGTACATATAGTCCCATAAATGCCCCTTCAGGAGTTTTATACCCCTTCTTCTAACGATAAATTCGTTTTTTCTAGTCTGCCTGTTGTGCCTGTCTGCGCTATTCCTATTTTCGCTATAGTCCATAAGGATTTCTTGCATATTCCCACCAACAAATCCTTTAGCGTACAACCGAAAATATAGGTCATAGTCTTCGCACCTGTGGCAATACTTAGCTTCGTTATAACCGCCCACCTTAGTAAGAGCATCTCTTTTTATAAGCAATGTGGGATGAATAAATGGGTTATATTTTTTCAAAGTATCCTTGTCAACTACCTTGCTAAATTTTCTTTCTCCCCATACTAAACCGTTATCCACCAGTTTTGCCCCAGTTCCCACAAAATCAAGGCCGCTACTTTCTAAATACTCTAGTTGCTTTTCTAACCGTGTGGGGTAAGAAAAATCATCTGAATCCATTCTCGCGACATACTCACCTTTGCTTGAGTTTAACGCGGTATTTAGCGCGAACGCTAGTCCATTATTTATATCTGACTTAATAACAACTATTCTACTGTCACTTTCTTTTAGACTTTGCAAAACATCCCAAGTATTATCCGTTGAGCCGTCATCTACTATCACAAACTCAATGTCGGTATATGTCCCCTGCGTTATGGACAATACCGCCCTTTGCACGGTTTTTTCTCCGTTATATACGCCCATAATTACCGATATCATTCTAGCTCCAAATAGTAGTTTTGTAAGCGGCTTGCTTCGCTCTTTATTTCGTACCCTGCTTCTATTAACTTTGATGTAACATCAAATCGCGGATAGTTTAGCATTTCTATAATTTTTTCCGCCCAAACTCCGCTTTGCGTGGGCAAAAATTGACATTGACCGCTTATATTTACTTCGCTGGTTATATGCTGGGAAAGTAAGCACGGCACCCCTACCGCCTGAGCTTCCACCGCCACAAGAGGCAGACCTTCAAAGCGCGAAGTCATAACAAACAAATCAAAGGTTTTATAATAGTTCTCAACCGCCCTAATCTCTGGCAAAATATGCACCTTGTTTTGTAAATTTAGCTTGTCAATTTGCTTTAGTAACTTATCTTTATCTTTGCCACTACCCACAATTACTAGGATAGCGTTATCAACTTTTTGACTAACAATGGCAAAAGCGTTTAGCAAAAATGGGAAGTTCTTTTGCCAAACTAATCTTCCGATTGAGCCAATAACTTTTTTATTTTCCCAGCCATATTGCTTAGTTAAATTACTGTCTTTTTGCTCCAAATAGGCAAAACGCTCCAAATCTATTGCGTTATGCAGTAAAAAAACATTGTCCATACCGCCATAAAGCCAGTTGCATGAATAAATACTACAACCGCTTAAATTGGTGGCAAACCGCTTGGAAAATCGCTTCAAGATAGACTTAACTACCCAAAACTTTTCTTTTCTGTGCGTGGTGGAGTGCGCGTGACAAATTCTATGCGGTATTTTTGCCATTTTAGCAGCAAAAAGCGGTAAAATTGACAATGTAGTAAGATGCGCATGCACCGCAAAATAATCTTCTTGCTCAAAATATTTTTTTAATTGAAAGTATGATTTTGTCAAATTTTCTACACGGCTAAAATAAAAAACGCGACCGCCTAAGGCGCGTATTTCTTCGTCATAACTGGACTTACCATAGGTAAAAAAGTCGAATTGGAATTCATCTTTATCTATATGTCGGTAAAAATTTAGCACACAAGAAATAACACCACCAGATTGTGCGTTCCCGATAACCTGCGCTATTTTTATCCTATGTTTTTTATCCAAAGCTATTCACCAACCAAAAAATTTTCTGTTATCACTCTAATTGTAGTACATTTACCAAAAATTGTAAAGTTTATCACTAGCCAACTTACAATCTCATTAGCAATGCTAGCCCCACTCCCAAAAATGTGCCTATTGCATAACCTAGTGAACCGCAAATTAGTCCTACTGCGGTAAGTTTTTCGTTCTTTATCTGCTTTGTTATTGCCGGAATGAATGCCGGACCATAAATGCCCGCGGTAAGAGTAACCATTGCGCAATCCACATCGATTTTGAATATTTTACACAAAATTATGTGTACGATAAAAGAACCTATAGTAATTGATGCAAACAAAACAAAAATTTGTAAAGTGCTTGCGCTTATGTCTTCAAATCTTAGCGACATAGACAGTGCCAAAGAAAACACCAAAATAAGATAATGGCCTGCCATATTGTTGCCTTTGGTTTCCCGAAGTCTTTTTGATGCGGAACCTACCAAACCAAGTACGGTAGCGGTAAGCATTATTGCTGGCACCAAATAATCGAACATTGTGCCGTTTTTTGCGCCCAGTAAGAACCAAATAAGCAAGCCTATTCCTGCCCCTAATACCGCTATGCCTAGCGCGCTTAGCACGCTTATTATGAGTGGTTTTACCTCTATATCCTTGCTCTCTAGGCTGTCGATATTTTCCACCCCTTCAGTATCGCAAGTGTAATAATCCCCAGTTTTTGCGGTGAGTATTTTGGATAGTAACGGTTTACAAGCAACCAGTAGGAAAATATAAAAAACTCCGCCAATTAGCATGTCAGAAAGGTTGGACAGGGCGATAGTTTGTCCGTCAACACCAAGTATTGTGCCGATTGCGTTAAGGTTGGGCGTGCCACCAGTATATAGTCCGATCGCCATACCGGCAAGGTCGGAACTGTTAGGTAGTACCTTTTTCATAGCTAACCCTACTATTACCGATACTAATAGTACAGAAACTGTTAATAGCCCAAAAGAGCCAAGAGCCTTTTTTGACAGTTTTTTTACCGTTTTTAGGTTAGTAGAGAACAATAGTAGTGGTATTGCTACGCTAATTGCAAGATAGCTAGATATTTCCGACACATCGGTATTAAGATTTATATTGACACCAAGTCTTCTTAATCCAAACATAATTAACGACAGCAGTATACCTATAAAATACGCTGTGCCGATGGTGCCAAGTAGTTTAACCGCCTTTTTCTCCCTAGCTTTCATAAGGAGATAAGGCAGTGTAAAAATTAGTAATAGTTGGATTATAATAATTGTCACAGCCATAGTTAAATTTCCTTTCCGTACAGCCTATAAACTTTGGTAATTTCCGCACCAGTTTTCTGCAGACTGCCCACAGATTTTTTGTTGTCTTCCAGTATAGTGCCACCTTCAAAATAATCCATGCCCAGTTCCTTGAGCGTTTCTAGCACCTTGCTAAACACTAGCGCCCAAAGTCCAGAACCTTGGTATTCTGGTATAAGGTATTGTAGTATTCCCCTTGCGCCTTTGATTTTTTTACGCTCAAAAAGTATGTCAATAATATTGATTTTACCTTGCGTTTTCTTAAAAATTTCGTTATAGTCGGGGACTACCAAACAAAAGCCAAGCGGACGGTTTGTGCCGTTTTCTCTTAGAATTTTTACCAGTTTTGGCTCCATTATAGGTTTTATACTATCAACCACTTTTCTAATCATTTCTATAGATGGCGCTTCTTGATAATTAAGTTCAAAAGTTGCGCATTTTAGTATGCTGTGGACATCGATTATATCACGCTCTAAATTGTTTTTGTCAAAATTATCCACCCTTACATCATAAGATTTTAGTAGCCGTTCCCCTAGCGCTTTTGCCATTTGGTAGCCTTTTTCTGACAGGGGAATTTTTAGCGTGAATGTGTCAAACGCTTTAGTAAAGCCGTATTTTTCTAAATGCTCTTGATAATATGGATAATTGTAGCTAGTTAATATGGTGTGTGGCTCCTCGAAGCCTTTTACTAGCACTCCGCGCCTTGTGTCGGGGTCGTAGGGGGTAAATGTGCCTTCAATATAACTAACTTTGCCAGATAGTTGTTGTTCCATTGCAATAAAAAGTTCTTCCACAACGCTGTAGTCGTCAATAAAGTCCAAATAAGAAAAGTAGCCTATCTCCATATTCTTTTGTTTGCTAAAATGTATGGTAAAAAGCACCCGTCCTACTACTTTATCTCCACGCATACAAAGTAAGGCTGTATAATTGCCCTTATCTATAACCGCCTTTTTTATTTCTTTTTTTACAAGGCTGAATATGGGAAAAACATAATGGTTATGCCCTTTGTACAAATCTTTGACAAAGTCAACAAAAATGCCAACTTCTTTTTGACTACCTACCTTTATAATCATAATTAAGTTATCTCCTTATCCTTATTTTTCCATTATACCATACGGCGGAAAAAAAGGAACACATTCCAAACAAAATTATGCTTTGCCTTTGTTCTCTTTGGATACACTAGGATCCTTATAAGGGGGCTGTTTTACCTTTTCGTAGTTTTGGTTCATAAAGCCTTGATTGGTTCCTGGAACAGCTAGTTTTGCCCTGTTTGCTAACATTTTTTCTTCTTTGCTCTTTTCTAAATCTCTTTTTTTGCCCATAACTAACTCCTATCAATAATTGATAGTGTTAGTATCCTTATTACTAGCATAATTATTAGGCAAAATATTTAATAAATGTTTTGAATAATGTCCGATACCTTAACTAGAGTAAGGTTTTTTCCTTGCAAATTCTCAATTATTTTTGGCAATGCTTTAACTGTGTGCGCTGTGGGATGCATAAGTATCATATCCCCACTTTGGGTGTCTTTAGTGGCTCTTTTGTATACCAAATCTTCGTTCTTATCTCTCCAATCTATAGTGTCTTTGCTCCACATAATCACCTTGTAATTGAGCTTTTCGCACACCTTTAGCATATTACTTCCCATACTGCCAGATGGTGGCGCAAATAAATTACATTTAATTCCAGTAACCTTAGTTATTAGTTTGTCACAAAGAGCAATTTCTTCCAAGTTCTGTTGATAGCTAATTCTGGCATGGTCAAGGTGTAAATATCCGTGGTTGCCAATTTCGGCGACACTGCTCATGGCTTTTAACAAATCCATATTTTTTTCCACCCAACATCCGCCCACAAAAAATGTGCAAGTTACATTATATTTGTCCAAAATGTTTAGTATTTGTTCCACATATTCGCTGCCTTGGTACACATTGACCATAAGAGCAACGCTGTTACTTTGTGTATTGCC
>CAYJBW010000078.1:0-6289 GCA_964368255.1 uncultured Christensenella sp. | reverse complement strand
ATGCAATGGGAATATTCGCATTGTATGTATGGTAAGTTACGGTACATCTCTGGTCTATAAATTACGCCTAGAGGACGGAAAACAGTGGTCGAACAATGTGTTACCTTTTTGTTTTGTCCTAACTTTTCCATTTTTTCTAGGGGCGCGTACATTTCGCTCATTACATCGCTAACTTTTGCGGAAATATCTTCTTCATAATGTATAGGGCGAGTCGAGTCAATAGCCAAAGCAGCTTCTTTCATTGCCACAAAAGCCTTGCCAAATCCAGCCTCATTACCCAATGACCAAAACACAATTGACGGGTGATTCTTATATGTATTCACCATGTTTTGCATACGATAAACGCAGTGCTTTGTCCATAGCCCGCTACTGTTTGGTATCATAAAACTTAGTCCGTGCGTTTCTAAATTGTTCTCACACATGACAAGTATACCCATTTCGTCACACAGCTCATAAAACACTTTGCTGTTAGGATAATGGCTTGTTCTTATTGCAGTTATATTGTTTTCCAAACAAAGTTGCAAATCCTTCCTAATTAGTTCTTTAGGGACGGCGTGACCATAATCTGGGTGGAACTCATGACGGTTTACCCCCCTAAACTTAAGATTTTCGCCATTTAGCTGTATGAAAGGTCCCCTGCCGTTTATCATCGGCACGGTTTTTATCTCCCGGAAACCAAAACTACACTGCCTTTTGTCAATCAATGTTTCTTTGTCATAAAGTTCTAACACAACTTTGTATAAATACGGACTTTCGTGCGACCACAAATTTATGTTGTTAACAACGCCTTGTACACTTATCTTATCTTGCAAAGTTTTTTCTTCAGTAAAGTAGACACTTTTGTCCTTGTCGTACAAATTAACTTTCAAAGTATAGTCGCTGGGCGTGTTAAGTAATTGTGCATCCACAATAAAATTAGCATTTTTGTATCCACCAAAAAATTCTGAACGGGCAAAAAAGTCAAAAATCTCTGCAACGGGCTTATAAATGAGTGTGACATCGCGGAAAATACCCGACAAACGCCACATATCTTGGTCTTCTAAATAGCTTCCTGTGCAAAATCTATAAACTGCTACGGTAAGCAAATTCTTCTCTTGGGTAACAAACTCAGTAATGTCGTATTCTTGACAATCAAAAGTGTCTTCGCTGTAACCTACAAATTGTCCGTTTACATAAATTTCACCGCAAGAATTTATTCCGCCAAAGTTAATAAAAACTTTTCCGTTATGGTCTTTGACTGTAAACTCTTTTTTGTATAGTCCAACAGGGTTTTTGCGCGCCTTAATTTTTGGCACAGCAAAAAGGTTTTTACTCACTATTGCATAAGGATACATAATATTACAATACATAGGAATATCGTATCCTAAAATTTGCCAGTTAGAAGGCACAGGAATTATGTCAAAATCTTTATAGTCAAACTCCGTGCTAAAAAAGTCTTGCGGAAGTTGTTTTACACTGTTAAAGAATTTGAAATACCATTCGCCATTTAGAGATTCAATATTAGGTTTATCGTTTATTATAGGGAAACCGCTTGCGTATCTTTGTATAGAATTTATGTTAAATATATTCTTATTGTTCCAGTAATTAAGCATTATACTAACCCCTTTATAAATATACTTATTAAAGTATATCATAGTAAAAATGGTATTACAAGTAAGAAGTATTTATTTCTAAAGAAATAATATATTATATTATGTC
Organism: uncultured Christensenella sp.; assembly: GCA_964368255.1. Lineage (GTDB taxonomy): Bacteria > Bacillota > Clostridia > Christensenellales > DTU072 > CAG-1782. Next base: position 4,591 of record CAYJBW010000078.1, on the reverse strand, counting down.
ACTTATAATCTTTCGTTTTCTTGGTGGTGTAGGGTTATTTTTGTTTGCTATTGTCCTACTAAATAATTCGCTTGCAATAACTAACCCTAAAGTGCGCCAAATGGTAGAAAAAAAGCTGAAAAACCCTTTTTTATCTTTGCTTGCAGGTGGCTTTTTCGCTACCATTACGCAAAGTTCTTCGGCAATAAATAGTATAACGCTAAAACTAGCAGATAAGAAGTTTATTCCCCAAAAAAGCTCGTATTTCGTAATAATCGGCACAAATATTGGCACTACAATATCTGGTTATATTGCGTTACTTGGCAAAATCTCAATTTCCGAAATAATTGTTTCCTTGTTGTTCTTTTCTGCCCTTTCTATGCTTATTTTTAAGGATGGCAAAATTTACAAAACCTGCTTTTTTATTAGCTCCGTTTCACTGATTTTTGCCGGATTAACAATAATTTCTCGATGCATCCCAGAAATTATGAAAATTATTGACCTTTCTATGATAAACTCCAATTCTTTGTTATTTACACTTACAATTAGCATTATAGTCACCGCTGTGTGCCAAAGCTCGGCACTAATTATGGTAATAATAGTAACCCTATCAAGTCACGGAATACTAAATATTGATACGGCAATTTTTATGGTTATGGGCGCAAATATTGGCACTTGTTCAACAGCACTGCTTGCCTCTATTGGCGCCACAAGAAGTGGCGTTAAGGTAATTTTTTTCGAAATAATTATGAATATTTTAGGACTTTTTGTTTTTACATTCTTATATTATTGCGGATTACTTGAGTGGTTTATAAAACTAAATGTAGCGCAAGATACAAAAATAGCATTGTTCAATACTTTGTTTAATATTGCAACAATGCTATTTGTAATTGGTTTTGTTGACGAAATAGACTATTTACTAAGTTACAATCGAAAAACTAAAATTCCCGTATAATTAGGTCAGACCTTGCCGGTCCTACTCCTATGTACTTAATCCTTACACCAACAGTTTTTTCGATAAGCTCAATATAGTCTTTAGTTTCTTTGGGCAAATCTTCGTACTTTCTTATTTGGGTTGTGTCGCTCTTCCAGCCTTTCATTGTTACATAAACTGGTTCAACCTTGTCTAGTATTCTAGATGTTGGCATATAGTCAATAACTTCGCCTTTGTATTTGTAAGCTATACATACCTTAATGGTGTCGTATGTATCTAACTTATCTATTTTGCAAATAGCTATGTCAGTAAAGCCATTTATTGTGGCTGCGTACTTAACAACAGGCAAGTCTAGCCACCCTAGTCTTCTTGCTCGTCCCGTTCTTGCGCCGAATTCGTCATCAATTCTGTTACCGTCACCGCGGAACCCCGCTGCGGCAGTAGCTTCCATTTCTGTGGGGAATGGTCCGTCTCCTACAGCAGAAGTAAAAGCCTTCATAACCCCTACGATATCAGTAATTTTGCTAATGGGGAAGCCACCGCTCACCGCTGCATAAGCTGCTACTGGATTGGAAGAAGTTACATAAGGATAAATTCCAAGGTCAATATCTTTCATTGCGCCAAGTTGTCCTTCAAACAACAATTTTTCGCCATTAGCTATGGCTTTGTTGACAAAAGAAACAGGTTCAACCAGCATATCTTTTAACTTTTCCGCCCAGTACTCACATTTGGCATATATCTCTTCTTCGCTAAAATTTCTCCCACCTTTGGCGGATAATTCTGCATTTATTGAGGGCATTATTTTGTGTATTCTGCTCTTGCAATATTCTAAGTCAAGCAAATCTTCAAAGCGCAAAGCCGTTCTACGGCTTCTATCCGCATAAGCATAGCCAATACCTCTTTTTGTGGTGCCAATAGATGTGCCGGTCTTTTCGCTAAGGCTGTCTAATTCTATATGGTAGGGCATCAAAATTACTGCTCTAGTAGATACATACATATTGCTTACATCTACATTCTTTGCGGCAATTTCCGCTAATTCATTAAGAAGTTCGTCAGGATTAACAACCATACCTGTATTTGCAAGAACTCTACAATCTTTCTTAAAAATTCCGCATGGTACTAAATGAAGTTTGAAGGTGCCACTTTCGTTAACTACAGTGTGACCTGCGTTGTCGCCCCCCTGAAACCTAATAACCATATCCATGTTTGCCGCCAAATAGTCAACAATTTTGCCTTTGCCTTCGTCACCGAATTGCGCGCCTACGAGTATTGTAACGCTCATAATGTACCTCCAATTATTATTTTGTCAATAGTTTTTTTAATCTTTGCATTGCTTCAACAGTGTTTTCTAGTGTATTAAATGCCGTCAAGCGGAAATATCCTTCGCCACACTCACCAAAACCACTGCCTGGTGTACCCACAATGTTGGCTTCATTAAGTAAATAATCAAAGAACTGCCAAGAATTCATGCCAGACGGGCATTTTAACCAAATATATGGAGAATTTACTCCGCCGGTAAAAGTTATGCCTAAGTCTGCAAGGGTATCCGCCATAACCTTAGCATTATTTTGATAATATGCAATTACTTTTTTTACATTCGCTAACCCTTCGGTAGTAAAAACTGCTTCTGCTCCCTTTTGTACCACATAACTAACACCGTTAAACTTAGTTGTTTGGCGGCGAAGCCACATTTTGTTTAAGTACATACCCTCTCTTACAAGGTCGGTTGGGACAATGGTATATCCACAGCGAGTACCAGTAAAACCTGCTGTTTTTGACAGAGAACAAAACTCAATTGCGCAAGTTCTTGCGCCGTCTATCTCAAAGATTGAGCGTGGTAAATTTTCTGTGACAAAACCTTCATAAGCAGCGTCAAAAAGTATTACGCCCTTTCTTTGGTTGGCAAAATCCACCCACTCTTTAAGTTGGTCATAATTATAGCATGCGCCTGTTGGATTGTTTGGTGAACAAAGATAAAATATATCCCCTTCTAAGTCCTTAGTTGGCATGGGCAAAAAACTATTAGTGATGTCGCCCTTTATATAAATAATTTTTCTACCGAGCATTAAATTGCTGTCAACATACACTGGATATACTGGGTCTGGCACAACAATTGTGTTGTCGTTGCTAAAAATATCAGTAATATTTGCTATATCGCTTTTGGCTCCGTCCGAAATAAAAACTTCATTATTGCTTAAAGAAACATCCATTTTTGCGTAATAATCTACAATCTTGTCTTTTACAAAATTGTAGCCTTGTTCAGGTCCATAGCCGTGGAATGTCTCTTTCACGCTCATATCGTCTACCGCGCCGTGCATAGCAACAATAACTTCTTTAACCAAAGGTTGTGTTACATCACCAATGCCCATGCGAATAACTTTTTTGTCGGGGTTCTTGCTAATAAACTCATTAACTTTCTTTGCTATGTCAGAAAAGAGATAGCTTTCTTTAACATTTGCATAATTCTTATTTATTTTTGCCATAGTACCTCACATTTTGTATTATTCATTAACTAATCTGTATTTATTGGTTATTCGTATTCTCCTACAAAGTTTGTTGCAACTTCTCCGCTTAGAAAGTAGCCATTTTGCTTTTTTTCGCAAATTATATTGCCCCCAAGCAAACTAAGTGTAACTATGCTTCCTACTTTGTTTTGATGCTCCGCCGCAAAAAACACTGCTGTTGCGCCCGTTCCGCAAGACAATGTTTCTCCGCTTCCCCGTTCGTACACGCGCATTATTATGTTATTTTTGTCCACTACCTTAGCAAACTCCACATTAGTTCTGTTAGCAAACTTCGCTGTGTCGTTACTTATTCTTTCGCCAAAGTACATTATATTTTCTGCAAAGTCTTCTACAAACACAACAAAATGCGGATTGCCTACGCTCACACTATAACCAGTAAATATCTTGTCATCTACCTTTACTTCTACGGGTCTATCACTAATAAACTTTGGATAACCCATATTTACACTGACAGATTTTACTTTGCTTTCTGATATTTCTAGTAGTACTTCCTTAACACCTGCTAGTGTCTCAATTAGCACCTTAGTGCTATCTATTAAGTTGTTTTGGTACAAATAACTTCCCACACACCGTATAGCATTGCCACACATTTCACTCTCGGAGCCGTCCGCATTGAACATTCTCATAGAATAATCCGCAACTCTGCTCTTTCCTATCAGTACCAGTCCATCTCCGCCGATACCAAAATGTCTGTCAGAAAGTTTTATTGCAAGGTTATTGGGATCTTTTATTGCTATATTTATTGCATTTATATATATATAATCGTTCCCGAGTCCATTCATTTTTGTAAATTTCATTATTTCTCCATTTACAAAAATATATAGACTTTAGATGCTTTTTATTCCGTTTTGTATACTATTCTGCCACAGTTGGGGCATTCTGCATGGTCGCCTGCCTTGCTAATTTTTTTGTTAACTTCTATAGAAATGTCCATACCACAACCACAGCAGTTGCCGTCTATATAGGGCACAAAAGCAGGCATTTTCTTTGCTTTTCTGAGCGCATGATAACTGTTAAGCATTTTTTTGTCTATATTCTTTTCCATTTCTTTCAGTTGAAGAAGTATAGGTTGCGCGCTCTTTTGCATTTCTTGCTTTTTTGCGGTAAGCACTTGACTAGCCACCCCGTGATCTTTATTAAGGGTGTCCATATT
>CAYJBW010000077.1:0-6712 GCA_964368255.1 uncultured Christensenella sp. | reverse complement strand
ATACATTCCGCTAGTATATTTGGGGAAAAGCCCTTGATTTGGGGCATACAGACCTCTATTAAATAACCTAATTTGCCCCCCGTGAGCGTGACCGGCAAAGATATAGTTTGGTTTGTTTTCTTCGGAAGTGTAATTGTTAAACTTTTCGCAACGGTGAGCGAGCAAGAATTTTGGGGTAGCACTACTTATGGAACTAAGTTTAGTTAAGTTTTTGTCATTATAATTGTATCCGTCTTTTAGCCCAATTATCGCTATTTTGGTATTTGCATAAGGGTAATAAACTATATCATTATTTAGCATAGTTATTCCGCTTTTTTGGCAAGATGCGTATAGATTATCTAGTATTTCGCTACCGATTTCGTGATTGCCAATGACAGCAAAAACTGTTGCCAAATTACTTAGTTTGGCAAAAAATTCTTCAAAGTCTATAACATCTTGTTTGGTTGCGCTTTTGTCGAAAGTGTCCCCAGAAATCATTATTATGTGGGGAGCAATATAGTTTATTTCCGACATAAGAGAAGCTAAGCTAACACCGTTATTGGGGTAATGTATGTCACTTATATGCACGATTTTTAGTTTGGCAAGCTCTTTACTTTCTATGGCAAAACTTTCTATCTCCAGTTTCATAGAAGAAGACAGCCCAACAATTACTGCAATAAGCAGTACGATAAATAATGTTAGGATTATTCCTGCAACCATTTTCTTGACCATAGTAGTTTAATTTATGCCCATTTAGTAAATATTTAACGAGTGATATTTGATTTTATTTTAATTTAATAAAACACTTGCAATATTGTCTAAAGAGCATTATAATACATTTTGTTAGCAGTCTAACGCATAGAGTGCTAACAAAACATTAAACATTTATATTGGTATATTATTCATTTGGGAGGTAAGAATATGAAAAAATTTAAGACAGAATCACAAAAAGTGCTAGATTTGATGATAAATTCTATCTATACGCACAAAGAAATCTTTATCCGTGAGCTACTAAGCAATGCCAGCGATGCCATTGACAAGCTATATTACAGGAGCATCAATGAGTCAAGCGGATTAGGGCGAGAAGACTTTGTTATTGACATCGCCATTGATAAGGAGCAAAGAACGCTAACAATTAGCGACAATGGCATAGGAATGACCAAAGATGAGCTTGACAATAATTTGGGTGTGATTGCAAAAAGCGGTAGCTTGGACTTCAAAAAAGAAATGGAGAGCAAGGACGATATAAATATTATTGGTCAATTCGGTGTGGGATTTTATTCTGCGTTTATGGTTAGCGAAAGGGTGGAAGTACTCAGCAAGGCTTACGGAAGTGACGATGCTACCATTTGGACAAGTAAAGGCGCTATCGGTTATGACATAAAGGATGCCAACAAAGATACTCACGGCACAACAATTACTATGTACATAAAGGAAAGCACCGAAGAAGAAGATTATGATAAGTATCTAGAAGAATACACCATTAGAGACCTTGTCAAGCGTTATAGCGATTATATCCGCTATCCCATAAAAATGGATGTGACAAAATACAAAGATGAAGAGGGAAAAGAGACGGAATATACAGAAAAAGAAACACTAAACAGTATGGTTCCGCTATGGAAAAAGAACAAAAACGAGATAAAAGAAGAAGAATACAATGAGTTTTATAAAAATATGTTCTACGATATGGAAGACCCTCTTAAGTTTGTTCACACATCGGCAGAAGGCGTTGTTGACTATAAAGCGTTACTTTTTATACCCAAAAAGCCACAATATAACTACTACACAAAAAACTTTGAAAAAGGTCTGCGCTTGTATACAAACGGTGTGCTTATTACCGAAGTTTGCAAGGACTTGTTACCCGACTATTTTAGCTTTGTAAAGGGACTGGTTGATAGTGAGCTTACCTTAAATATATCTAGGGAAACCATTCAACACAACCGACAACTAAAGCGCATAGCAAGTAATATTGAGAAGAAGATTAAGTCCGAACTACTTAATTTGCTTGCTAATGACAGAGAAAAATATGTGGAATTTTTTGAAGGGTTCGGCGCCCAACTAAAGTACGGACTGTACGAGAATTTTGGCGCAAACAAAGAAGTATTGCAAGACTTAATAATTTTCCATTCCGTCAAAGAAGACAAAATGGTTACGCTAAGCGAGTATGTGGCAAATATGACAGAAGGACAGAAGTATATTTATTATGCCAGCGGTAAGAGCGTGGATGGCATAAAGGCTTTGCCACAAAGCGAAAAGGTACTTGACCATGGCTATGACATACTGTGCTTTACAGAAGATATGGACGAGTTCGCAATAAAGTTCTTGTATAACTACCAAGAAAAAGAGTTCCGTTCCATAGCTGACGAAGATTTAGGCATAGCAATGAAAGACGAAGAAATAGTGCAAAACGATGATTTGTTAGCATTTATTAAGGAAACATTAAAGGACGAAATTGAAGACGCTAAACTGACAAAACAGTTAAAGTCGCACCCAGTGTGTTTAAGCTCAAAAGGTGATGTTTCTATAGAAATGGAAAGGGTTCTTAGCAGTATGCCCAACGCTCCCAAAGAAGGAGTAAAGGCAAAGAAAGTGCTAGAAATTAACGCAAATCATAGCATATATGAGAAGTTAAATAGGTACTACGCGGATGATAAGGACAAGGCGACAAAACTAATAAAAGTGCTTTATGCTCAAGCTTTGATGATAACAGGCATGCCTATTACTAGCCCCACTGCGCTAACAGATATGATTTGTGAACTAGTTTAGCATTACTTCTGATTATAATAAAGACAAAAAGCACGGCAAAAGCTGTGCTTTTTTCATTGTATGCACGGGGAATTTAGGGTGAAAAAAATATCATTTTTTGACGAAAAACTGAGCATTTTTCGCCAGAAAAGTAAAGCAATTAAGATTGTTGACGAATAAATAGAATTATGTTAAAATATAGCAAAGAAAATGTAAGCCCTACTTACCTTAAGGGAGATTAAATGATTGGTATAATTGTTGCTATGGAAAGGGAACTGCAACCTTATTTTGAAAAGATGACGGACAAAGCTCAAACAAAAATAAGGAACATGGACTTTTTCACGGGGACTATTGGCAACAAAAAGATCGTAATGGCTTTAAGCGGAATAGGTAAGGTAAACGCAAGTTATGCAACAACGCTAATGCTTTGTAACTTTGATGTAGAGCTACTAATAAGCACTGGAGTAAGCGGTGGACTGGGTAGAATGGATGTTATGGAAGTTGTTGTGGCAAACAAAGTGGTACAACATGACTGTGACACAACGGCGTTTGGGGACCCGATAGGGTTTGTTAATACAGTAAACAAGGTGTATTTTGAAACGGACAAAAAGTTAAGCGCGAAGTTTGTGGAAGTGCTTGATGCCAAACTGGGGACATTTGCTTGCGGAGACCAGTTTATAGCGAAAAAGGCTGTAGCTCATGAAATTGTTAAAAATTTTGACGCTATAGCATGTGATATGGAAAGCGGTGCAATCGGGCAGATTGCCTATATAGAAAGGGTACCTTTTGTGGTGTTAAGATGTATATCTGATAGCGCAACAGAAAACGCCGAAGTGACATTTAATGATGTTGTGGCATTTGCCAGTATTAAGCTAGCTGATGCGGTTGTTAGAGTGATAAAATCGCTCTAAACTATTAAAAAAGAGAATAAGAATGAAACTAATTGGTAAAATAAAGGGCAAAAACAGGCTTACACTAGCTTTATTAGCGGATATTATTATATTTGTCGCTTCTTTTTCTGTCTCATATCTCATCGACTCCATTAACATAGGTATAGAACACAATGCGGAATTCGGCATAGTAATGCTACTGTGCTTGCCTTGCGCATTTACTACCATTACTGTTATGTACTTCTTGAGAATGTACAAAATAATGTGGCAGTACGCAGGCACGCTAGAACTTATCAAAATTATTTTTGTGGCGGCTCTGAGCCTTGCGCTAGGTATTCTTTATCGTGGGCTATTTGCTTTGGCTGGCCCGTTTTATAATGTACACCTTAGTTTGGTTATTATTGCTTATATGCTATTTTTCTTGCTCGCCATAACTTACAGGATTTTTGCAAAGATTATTGCCGGGGTTAAACACAGGCTACGCATACAATCAAGTTCTTTTGGCAAAATGGAAAGAGTGATAGTTTACGGAGCAGGTTACACTGGCGCCGCGCTGGTAAAAAGAATGCTTAACAATCCCAAAGACGGATATTTGCCTGTGGCAATAATTGATGACGACTTAGACAAAAAAGGTACAACTATTGGCGGACTTAATATTGTCGGGGACAGAACTGTTCTTAGTGAAACGGTGGAAAAATACAAGGCGGACATAATTGCGATAGCAATAACAATGCTTACCAAAAAAGAATTGCGCTCCATATTTGACTACATAAAGCAGTTCAATACACGCATTATGATTACCAACAATTTTAAGGATGCATCTAGCGAAATCAATTCTGACATAATCAGTATAAGAAACATAAAAATAGAGGACCTACTGCATCGTGACGAACATACAATGAATAGAGAACTTGTTGACTCGGTAATAAAGAACAAAGTTGTTATGGTGACGGGCGGAGCGGGCAGTATAGGCAGTGAGCTATGCCGTCAAGCACTTTTTTATGGGTGCAAAAAATTGGTTATTTTTGACCAAAGCGAAAACGGAATGTTTGAGTTTAATGAAGAATTAAAAAAATTATACCCCAATGAAAAGTATGTTTTAGAAATTGGTACTGTAAGGGATAGAACAAAACTAAGGTCAGTAATAGAAAAACACAAACCAAACATTGTATTTCACGCGGCAGCTTACAAGCATGTGCCAATGATGGAAATTTCTTGTGATGAGTCCATAAAAAACAATATTTTGGGGACGAAAAATGTAATAGAACAATGTAATGAAAGTGGAGTGAGCAAATTTATTCTTATATCCACAGATAAGGCAATAAATCCGGCAAACATCATGGGAGCTACTAAAAGACTGGCAGAACTTGTCCTTCAGCACTGTTCGAAATATGCAAAGACTCAACTTGCTGCGGTAAGATTCGGCAATGTGCTTGGAAGTAGTGGCAGTGTTATTCCCACATTTATTAAGCAAATAAACGAAGGCGGACCAATAACGGTAACAGATAAAGAGATGAAAAGGTACTTTATGACCATACCTGAAGCGGTAAGGCTGGTACTGCAAGCAGGCGCTATGGCGCAGGGCGGAGAGGTATTCGTACTTGACATGGGAGAACCTGTATACATTTATGACCTTGCCAAAGACTTGATTCTCATGAGCGGGCTTGTCCCCGATAAGGATATAGAAATAAAAATCAGCGGACTTAGGCCAGGTGAGAAACTATTTGAAGAGTTGCAATATGGCGATGAAAATGTAGACAAAACAAGGCACAAAGATATTTTTGTGTGCAAACTGGCAGATTCAGATGATGATATTTGCCAAAAAGTTGATGAAATTTTGGCAGTTGCTGGCACAGGCGATAAGGAAGGAGCAGAAAAAATGTTATTTGATTTAGTTCCCAGTGAATATCGTCAAATTAGCAAAAATTCTAGCGTAAGAATATAAAATTTATTCAAGTACAGAGGTTATATGAAACATTTCGGAACGGACGGAATAAGAGCTTTAGGCAATGTTTTTAATGGTGAGTATCTATCAAAAATCGCATATGGCATTGCCAATTTGGGATGTAAGAAAGTAGTTATAGGCAGAGATACAAGAATAAGTGGTAGTTTTATAGAAAAAGAAATGGCAAAGTATTTGTCACAAAAAGGTGTTAATGTAATCAAGGCGGGCATGGTGCCTTCTCCAACACTTGCATTTTTGACATCATATTTGCATTGTGACTATGGCATAGTGCTTTCGGCAAGCCACAATCCGCCCGAATATAACGGCATTAAACTGTTTAATAATGAAGGGGAAAAGGTAAGCGAAGAAGTTGAGAAAGCCGTTGAAAATTATATAGAAGCGCCATTTGAGCTTGCAGACAAACAAGGCAGCGTTAGTGAATATGACGGGGGCAAATACTACATAGATTATTTGCTTAACCAAGTTAAGCCAAATCTTAATGGCATGAAAATAATACTAGACACATGCAACGGTGCAACAACAGTTATTGCTAAAGATTTGTTCGTTAGAGCGGGTGCAGATGTTACGGTTATTAACGAAGAAACAGATGGTAAAAATATCAACAATGGTTGTGGAGCAACAGTACCTAACTGTCTAAAGCGCGCCATGTTAAGTGACCATTATGACATAGGTTTTAGCTTTGACGGTGACGGAGATAGAGTGGTTTGTATAGTTAATGACAAGATATTTAACGGTGACCACATAATGTATGTGCATTGCAAGGAGCTTATTAAGCAAAACAAACTTAATGGCAGAGTTATGGTGGGCACGATAATGAGCAATTTAGGTACAGAAATTGCTTGCAAAAGAGCAGGAATAAAGCTAATAAGAACGGGCGTAGGAGATAAAAAAGTTTTTCAAGAAATGAAGAAAAACGACTACAATCTAGGCGGAGAAGAAAGTGGACACATAATTTTTAGTGACTACCTAAGGACGGGTGACGGCATGCTTTCTGCTTTGCTTACAGCCGTTTTACACCAAAAAACCCCTATTGATAGTTTGGACGACATAGTTGAGTGTCCTTCGGTAACTGATTGTGTAATGAGTGATAAAGTGGGGATAAATAACTTTAATAATAGCAAAGTAATAAAAG
>CAYJBW010000076.1:0-6750 GCA_964368255.1 uncultured Christensenella sp. | reverse complement strand
GCTTTAATATCACTGTTTGCATATGACTTTGATAAATTATAAATTTGTATCATCTCAGAATTTCCCCCAAAATTTTAGTAATTTTTCATTTCCATTTCGTAATGTGCCATAGGATGAGCGCATACTGGGCATTCTACTGGCGCTTTTTTGTCGCTAATAACATTACCACAGTTCCTACATTTCCAAGCGATTGTGTCCTCTTTAACAAAAACAGAACCGTCTTTTATGTTACTAAGTAGCTTTCTATATCTCTCTTCGTGGTCTTTTTCGATAGCGGCTACACCAAGGAATAACTTAGCTATGTCATCAAAACCTTCTTCTTTGGCAGTTTTTGCAAAGCCTGCATACATATTTACCCATTCGTCCATTTCTCCTTCCGCTGCCGCCAAAAGGTTCTCTGGTGTGGAGTTTATGCCCATAAGTAGCTTAAACCAAATTTTTGCATGCTCTTTTTCGTTCAAAGCTGTTTGTGTAAAGAAATCAGCAATTTGTTCGTAACCGTCTTTTTTAGCTCTGGATGCAAAAAAGTCATACTTGTTCCTTGCCTGACTTTCGCCTGCAAATGCTTCTTTCAAGTTTAACTCGGTTTGTGTTCCTTTTAATTCTTTCATTTCTATAACCTCCAAATATTATTTTTGTATTTATTCTCTTCCCCGTTCTCTCCAGGGACATAAAATACTTTATCTTTTATGCCGTCAGGCAAGTATTGCTGTGGACAATAACCGCCATAACTATGCGGATACTTGTACTTTTCTCTCTTTTCGTCTGCGTAATTGGTGTTTTTTAGGTGGTCAGGCACTTTATGCCCCCCTTCCTTAGCAACTTCCATTGCTCCTTCCATTGCCATTACTACGCTATTTGATTTGGGCGACTTGCTAACATAAATAATAGCTTCTGTTAGTGGAATAGCAGCTTCGGGAAGACCAAGTCTTTCCAAGGCATACAAAGCATTAGTTGCCACATTTAGAGCGTTAGGACAGGCAAGTCCGACATCTTCTGCGGAGTGAATAATGAGCCTACGAGCAATGAGCAATGGGTCACAACCAGAACTAATTAGGCGCATTGCATAATAAAGCGCAGCATCAGCGTCACTTCCCCGTATGCTTTTGCAAAATGCGCTAAGCATATCATAATACTCATCTGTATCAATACTAAGAATTGGTTTTTGTGTGGATTGCGCCATAATTTCGGGCGTAATTTCTATTTTGCCATCGCTATTTGAGGGCGTAGTAAGTACGGCAAGTTCAAGTGCATTAAAAGCAACGCGCAAATCTCCGTTACAAACATAGCAAATATGGTCAATGGACTCCTTATCTATATCTATATCATAGTTACCTAGTCCCTTTACCTTGTCACTAAGCGCCTTGTTTATACCTTCTTTTATCTCCGCATCACTAAGCGGTTTGAACTCAAAAATACGGCAACGACTAACAATAGCTTTGGTCATACTCACATAGGGATTTTCTGTAGTGCTACCAATAAAAATGATTTCGCCCTTTTCTATTGCGCTAAGCACACAGTCAGACTGCGCTTTGTTCCAACGGTGGCACTCATCTAATAACAAATATGTTTTTCTGCCCGAATAAGCTAAATCGTGCTTTGCATCTTCAATTACTCTCTTAGCGTCAGCTACGCCACAAGACACTGCATTGAGATAAACATAATTAGCTTTGGTGGTTTTTGCTACGATATTAGCAAGGGTTGTTTTCCCAACACCTGGCGGACCATAAAAGATACAGCTACCCAGCCTATCAGCTGCAATAGCACGCCTTAGTAGACAGTCTTTGCCCACTATATGCTTTTGTCCGATAAAGTCATCTAGACTGCTTGCTCGCATTCTTTCTGCTAGCGGCATACCAGAAATACGATTGCTGTCAAAAATATCCATATGAATATATTATAATTATATATCAATAAAGTCAAACGGTTTGGACAACAATTTTGTAGGTTCCGGACTTTTCTAGGGGCAAAATTGGTTCAATTTCTTCTCCGTTTAGAGTAATTTTGCTCGATTGTGCAAGCCTATATTCTATAGTATAAATAGCATCATCACTGCGGTATGTCACTATAGAATGGTGCAATTTCTTAGGCAATTTGGGCTGCAACTTTAACATTCCGTTTTGCTTAGTCAGACCAAAAAAGTGTTCAACAACTAATTTATATGCCCACCCTGCGCTACCTGTGTACCAACTCCAGCCCATTCTGCCATAGTTATCTTCATTGCTGTACACATCACCGCTAAACACATAGGGTTCACCCATATACATTTTGTTGCCCTGCTCCGTTCTGCATTTTTCCACAGGATTTAGCATTTGAAGTAGCTCAAACGCTTCGTCTTGTCTATCCATTTTTGTCAGCGCAATAAGGTACCACATAGCAGCGTGAGTGTACTGTCCGCCGTTTTCTCGCACTCCTTTTGGGTATGCGGAAATATAACCAAAATAATTATCTTTTGTCAGCGGTGGGGTTAATAGCTTTATTATTCCTGCTCTTTCGTCAACTAGCTTTTTGGCTGTATCAAGCACTATATTTGCCCGTTTACCTTGCGCAACACCAGATATCACCGCATAACTTTGCACTAACAAATCTAGTTCTAAAGCTTTGCTTTCTACGCTCCCGAACCACCGCCCATCATCGCTATAAAGTCTTTTATAGCGGTCACCCTCATATGCGTAAGCGTTAATAGCTGTAAACAAATCACTTGCAATACTTAGCATTTCTTCTTTCAAGTCCGTTGGCGAAAACATTGCAAACTTAGTTAGGACTTCATAGCAAAACATACTATTAAATACGCTTTCTCCCCTACCAAAGCCGCAAATATCGTCCATTCCGTCATTCCAATCGCCCTTGCCCATTATTAGTAGCTTGTGATCGCCATACTTCAAACTAATCCTTATTGCTCTCAAGCAATGGCGGAATAGTGTATCTTTATAGGTGGTATATTCGGGGTTTTCTAGTCTGCTTTCTTCATTGTGTTCTAGTTCTTTTGACACCAAATATGGTAGCTCATAGTCCAAAATATCCTTATCGCCTGACCAAGTTATATATTCACATACAGCGTAAGGCAAAAATAGCCTATCGTCAGTGATTTTTGTTCTTAGTCCGAACTTTGGATGATGCCACCAGTGCATAACATCGCCGCTTTCGTATTGGTGAAGCGCGGCATATATTATTTGTTCTCTAGTAATATCATTGAAGTGCAAGAATGCAAGACTATCTTGCAATTGATCACGAAATCCCGTTGCTCCGCCCACCTGATAAAAACCGAATTTGCCTAGCAAACGGCTAAAATATATCTGTTGCGGCAAATAGTTTACTAATAAGTCAAAGCTCTTTTTGTCAGATTTTATATTGATTTTATCAAGAAATGCTAGGTCTGCAAGCGTTTTTTCTCGATAAATCTGTATACTATTTTTGTTTAATGATAAGCACATATTTAGGTCTTGAGTGGCGCAAATATATATCTTTTCTTGCTGTTTTTCTGAATAGTATTCAAAATAAGGAAGCACTTCCCTATCTTCAATAAGAGAAATATTTTCGGGATTGTCACAAATAATCCTTACATAAAGAGATGCGTTACTTACGAAATTCCTTATAGTAATTATGTCGTTTTTTTGGCTAAATGTGATGATATTTGGGTTATATATCCAATTAAGCGCAGGATACAAGCCATAGACAAGCTCAAACAAACTTTCGGACATATTATTTATGTCTATATCAATAACCTTAATTTTTCCTTCACAAATCATATATTGGCTAGCGGAAGTAAGAATCTTACTTTGCCTTGTAAGGTAGGTTATTTGCGCTCTACTATAAAGCGTCATTCTATTTTTGCCCTTACCACCGTTAATTTTGTGAGCCCCTCCCACCGTTTTTATATACACAAACTCTGTGGAACGGTCAAAAACATAATTGTTGTCAAATCTAGTCATTTTGTTTTCTCTAGAATTGTCAAAATAGAAGAAACCACCGCCATTATTTGTAGCTAAAAGACCGCCGTTTTCATCAGTAATTACCGTAGAATAAGGCAAAAAGGTACTTTGTTTGCTTTGTTGAAAGTACTTATTATCACCATTAAAACCGCCAAAACCACTCTCTAATACAGTTAACGGTGGCAAAATTTCTTCCCCAACAAAAAAATTTATGTCTTTTTGTATTCTATAGTCTTTGGAAAAAATCAACTTACAAGGAATAAATTCTAATTTGTTACTTAATTTAATAAATGCCCAATTACTCTCTTCACTACCTATGTTTTTTAACGCATAAGCATAGATAAGGTTAGTTTCTAGACTATTTACAATATAATTTTTAATATTTTCTGGCAAATCCTTTTTTATTTCTATTATAGCTTTGTAAGGTATCTTTAGCATTTTCAAATCTACTAGTACTTTTATAAATTCTTCAAAACTAGTTATATTATCTTCCGCAAAAGGATACAAAATTAACTTTTTCCCTTGAGAAAAGTTATTAAATCTTGCTATATTACCGCTATCAATCAAAGAATTTATCAATTTTTGCGAGTACGGCAGGTACAAAAGCTCCGCAATAAGTTCTTGGCAGTAATAGTTAAAAGCGTACTTTTGCACCGACAAAATAGCATAATTATACATATTATCGGGCAAATACATTAGATAATCGTACACTTCTTTTTTGCTTTTACCATAGCAAATACAAACTTGACACTCATTTTTGTCAAAAGCAAAATCAAAGTCGCCAATAAATCCGATACAAGGACTAAGAACATCACCAAGCGAAGGATAGTCTTTAGCTTTTTTGTTGTCAAACAGTATTTTGGGGCGCTTTAACGAGCCATCTCTACCTACAAAATTACCTTTATTGCACTCCCACTCAATATTTTGCAGTCCACACACCTTAACACCTATGCAAAAATCCTGTGCATGCTTACTAAGATTGCTTTTAGTCAAAAAAAGCACATTTTTATCGCTTGATAGCTCAATTTTTACAAATAAATCGTTAAAAGCAGGGTGAGAATAATATCCGTCATAGGTATTTAGCGCAATGTCCATATAAAATGCAGCTTTTTTTGCCTTGCCACTTGCGTTTAGTTTGCGCACTTCCATATTGGCAGAACCCACAATTGCTATAGCTTGTGTCGCATCCTTAGGCACATTGGTATGAAAAATCTCATTGTTGTTGTAAGAAAAAATAAAGTCATTACTATTTCCTTGCATAGGTAAATATGTTGGGCTAAACCAATCAATTTCGTTTTCTGATACAAAAAAGTATCCCCCGGTAGGCTCTTCATAAAGGGGAGAAAACTCCGAAATATATACATCGCTATACTTAGAAAAATTCTTGCCAAGTGCGGAGAAATTAACACAGTATTGCAGGTCAAAAAGTGTTCCACATTGGAAATATTGTTCTATTTTATCTACTTTTTTAGAATACTCAATGCCATTATTTGTACATTTTGCTTGGTTTTCTTGTCTTTTCTGACCAACCTTAGTTTGTGGCATCAATTCGTTATAAATATTCAATGCTCCTTCAATTTTTGGGTTATTTTGTAATAGTTTCGACAAAATATTATCATGCAAAATGTTGGTAAATGCACACAAAATCATACCTTGGTGATGTGTCATATAAGAAGATATTATTTGCATATTTTTGCCACACTCTACGCTCTCATAGAATCCATATTCATTAAACATTCCTTTGCTAGAGAAGTTTTGCAAATTTTTTATTACTGCATTTGCGCAGTATGGCAAACAAAGAATGGATGCATAAGGCGACAATACATCATGGCTTTCTTCACTACGGAGCGCAAGTTTATTTATGCCAAAAGCGTGATATTGATAGAGCATATTTTCGTCAAAACGATAGTAACCACTTTCACTCATACCCCAAAGCCCCTGTCTTTTTTCTTCACATTGGGCCTTAAAGGCATTTTTTGAACTTTTATATAACGCAGAACAAATTGGCGGATTAAAGAATATATCTGCCATAAGATATTCAAAGGCAGTACCACTCCAACTTAGCAGTGTGTTGCCCCTGTACGCGGTATAATCCCTTTGCAATGCATTATAATGTTTCTTATTATTATATAATGCGACAAAAACGGTACTTAATATGCGAGATTCTGATGCAAGTAAGTCATAATGTCCTACAAACTTTGAGCCGTCAAAGCCGTTGTAAAACAAATCCTTTGCGCTATCATAAAGTGCATCTAGGCGAGTTTCTTTGATTAGTTTGTCAATTCTTGTTTCTCCTAAAATTTCGCTACATTCCTTAAAGAATTCTTTTACTATAAGAAGTGAGCACAAAAAGTTGCCACTGTCTACGCTAGAAACAAACTCATTTATCGGTTTCTCACTCTCTAAATTATACCAGTTATATAAATTCCCCTGCCATTTGGGCAATTTTTCCACACAGTCAAGAGCTTTATATATTTCATAATTAGTTTCTTCTAAGTTACTAAAACCTAAATAGTATCCGCAAATATGAGCAAGCATACCAAAACCTATGTTGGTGGGCGAAGTGCTTTTTGACTCTCCTTTGTAGGGTTTAATTTGCAAATTGTCGGCAATCATCCCCTTGTCATTGGACATAAATAGAAAATATTTGTATGTTTTTTCCGCATATTTTTTCAGAATTTCTCTGTTTTCTTTACTTAAATTTTCTTTTTTAATACTTGCTTTTGACATAGCATATAGCTCAATATAAGCAAGCAAAGTTAATAATAAATATAATAAAAGGAATATCCCAACAGTATCAATTAGGCACAATAACCCA
>CAYJBW010000075.1:0-6830 GCA_964368255.1 uncultured Christensenella sp. | reverse complement strand
AAATAAGGAGTACTAATGCTTACTACGAATAACAAAATTTTTAATGATAATTACAATGAAATAATAAAAAGATTAGAACTTTGCGGAATAATACCTTTAATAAAAATCGATGATATAAAGTCTGCTTTGCCACTTATGGGGGCGCTCACAGCAGCAAATATAGATGTAGTTGAGATTACTTTCCGAACTTCCGTTGCCAAAGATGTATTAAAACTTATTTCTTCTAAGTGTCCTAGCATTTTGGTGGGCGCTGGCACAATTATTTCCCTAGAACAAGTAAATGAAGCCTTTCATGCAGGGGCAAAATATATTGTAACACCTTCCTTTAATCCCAAAGTTGTGGATAGGTGTATTGAGCTAGGAATACCTGTTTTCCCAGGTTGTAGCAACCCCACAGATATTGAACAGGCATTTGAAAAGGGGCTCAGGGTAGTCAAGTTCTTCCCCTCAGAACTACTTGGCGGAGTGGAAATGTTGAAAGCTCTTAGCGGGCCATACCCCTTTATGAAGTTTATTCCTACTGGCGGAATTAACGCAGACAACCTAAACTCCTATCTGAACTTTAATAGAGTGCTTTGTTGCGGTGGAACATATGTTGTCAACGAAAATTTACTAAAACAGGGCAAGTTTGAAGAAATTACTCGTAGCGCATCGGAAGCCGTGCGCAGAATGCTAGATATATCATTAGACCATGTGGCAATAAATTCCGACAAAAAATGCGGTACCGAACTATTAAAAACCTTTTCCAAACTTATGGGCCATATCTATTTACCCACTGACGATAGGGTAGGCGGTATCGAAGTTGTCAAAGAGAATCATAACGGCAACATTGGGCATATAGCTTTTAGCAGTCCTAATTTGGAGCGGTGTTTGTACTATTTGGAGCATCGCGGTTTTACTATGGACAGTGGCACTATAGTTAAAGAAAACGGCAAAATTAGCCGTGTTCACCTTGCCGGAGATAACGCAGGTTTTACCATTCAACTTATAAAAAAACTTAGCTAATGTGTGAGTATACTTCCTAGATTATCTATATCACCAGCACCCAGTATCAATATTATATCCCTTGCTTGCACCCTTTCACCTAAGTGAGAGGCTATGTCCATTATGTTGTTATAATAGAACTTATTTTGGTGTGGGATTTTTTCATATAATCTAAGCGCAGAAACACCGTCAGAAGGCTGTTCTCGAGCGCTATATTCTTTGCAAATAATCAGCTCTTCACAATTTGATAAGCTACGACAAAACTCGTCAAAAAGTTTGGCAGTGCGACTGTATGTATGCGGTTGAAAAACCACATAAAGTTTGGCATTTTTATCCAAAATACTTTTGGATGTGCTTATCTCTACATCTATTTGACTAGGGTGGTGGGCATAGTCAATTATTACATTTGCTCCCATAAAATAACCTAAGTTTTCAAATCGCCTTTTTATTCCATAAAAACTCTCAATACCTTCACAAATTGTCGCTATGTCAATATTGAGTAGGTCGCAAATAACAAAGCAAGCGGCGGCGTTCATAATGTTATGTTTGCCTGCAATGCCTACCTTTATTGTACATTTAGGTATCCCATAGCGTGATAATGAGAACTCATAATAGCCGTTTCGGTATTCTTTCACATCACTTATTGTGTACTCGTTGTTGACAGCGTAGCCGTAAGAAACTACCTTGTTATGCTCTTGTCTTGAATGAAAGTAGGGCGTGTCACCGCATAGCACTTTTAGTTGTTTGGAGCTATCCAGGAAGGAATCAAAGGTGTCATAAATTTCTGTAAGATTATTGTAAGTGTCGGGGTGGTCGTTTTCTGCATTTAGCACAAGCGCGATACTGGGGACTATTGAAAGCAAACTCTTTCTATATTCGCACGCTTCCGTGACAAAATACATATTTCCGCTGTGATAAAAGTTGCCGATTTCTTCCAAATCTCCGCCGATATGCCCACAAAAAGGCAGATTAGCTTTTATCATTGTATGGATAATCATACCAGTTACCGTAGTTTTGCCGTGAGTGCCTGCTATGGCTATGGTATTGTTAAACAGAGTAGCAACTTCTCCAAGAAAGATAAACCTTTCCACACAAGGGATGTTTAGCATTTTGCAATAAACTAGCTCATCATTGTCGCATGGGATTGCGGAAGAATACACCACAAGGTCGACATTGGATATTTTTAGTACATCTGTCCCTACCCAGATGTCACACCCAAGTTCTTCTAGGTGCAATAACTTTTCGGAATAAGTCCTATCGCTTCCCGATACAGCAATATTTAGTTTGCGCATCAAACAAGCGAGCGAAGAAAGACTAATTCCGCCCACACCGATAAAATGAATCTTTTTTATTTGAGAAAAATCCAGCATAAATTAGTGTATGCAAAATTTAGAATTATTGTGTTATTTAGTTGACAATGTCGCATAATTTCTATTATAATAAGATTGTTTTAACAGCAATATTGCCAAAAGAGGTGAAGGAATGAAAAATAACATACATCCTAATTATAATATGGTAGAAGTTACTTGCGCTTGTGGAGCCAAGTATAATATCGGTACCACCAAGAATGTTGACAGCATGAAGGTAGAAATATGTTCTGAGTGTCATCCATTTTATACAGGAAAGCAAAAGACCATACAAAGCGGTGGCAGAGTAGAGCGTTTCAACAAGAGATTTGGAGAAGGTTCCTTAAAATAGCTAAATCAAGAGCGATTAGCGTGGTACTTAGTTGTATCGCGCTGATTTCACACAACTTAATATCCCAGGGGGATATTTTTTTGTTATATAGGAGGATTCAATGAAAAAGAGCTGTAACATCGGCGGACAAGCAGTCTTAGAGGGAGTAATGATGAGAGGTACTTCTTCCATGGCTACTGCCGTGCGTGACAGCAAAAATAATATTGTCATTGAAAGCAGCCGTTTTTTGAGTAACAAAGAAAAGCCGGCTATTTATCGCATGCCTATAGCTAGGGGAATAATTAGTTTTTTTAATTCTATGGTTATGGGAATAAAAATTATCAATAGAAGTAGTGAAGTGTTTGGCGACCTATCCGAAGAAGCACCTTCACGGTTTGAAAAGTGGCTGGCAAAAACTTTCAAAGTGGACATAATGAGCGTAGTAATAGCTATTGGCGCATTACTAGGTATACTCTTTAGTGTGGCCTTGTTTGTTTTTATACCGCAACTAATAACTACTGGTATCTTTCGTCTAGCGAAATTAAGTATGCAAGGTTTCGGGATGAGCGTCGTTTACAACCTTATTGCCGGTGTGATAAGAATGAGTATTTTTATTGGTTATATTGTTCTAGTTAGTAAGGTAAAGGACATAAAGCGGCTATTTAGCTATCACGGCGCAGAACATAAAACAATCTCTTGTTACGAAAATGGTATGGAACTAAATGTTGAGAATGTGCAGAAAATGACCACCATTCATGACCGTTGTGGTACCACCTTTATGTTTATCGTAATGACATTTTCTATACTGTTCTTTGCACTTTTCCCAGTGGAACTTTTATCTAACGCAGGAACTGTTGTTAACTTTTTTGTCCGTGTTCTTAGCAGAATAATTATGATACCCCTTGTTGCAGGCATTTCTTACGAAATACTAAAACTTTTATCCAAGTTCGACAATAAGTTTGTAAGAATTATCAAAAAACCTGGATTGTTACTACAAAAACTAACCACTAAAGAGCCAGATGACGGAATGGTAGAAGTGGCTATTGCTGCTTTTAACGAAGTGTTACTGCTTGAAGGGGACAAAGGCTACCCAACAAAGACCTTTGTTACCTACAAAACTATAGAAAAAATTGTCAAAGATATTGAGACACTAGAAATAAGTAAAAACGAAGCGGAACTAATTTTGTGCAATGTGCTAAAAGCGAACACAAAAACCGAACTTTATGACGGGCGCAGAATAAATAGCACTGACTATGATAGAGCGATAGTGTTTGCCAAGAGAAGGGCAAAGGGCGCGCCACTACAATATATACTGGGAGAGACTTGTTTTTATGGTTATGACTTTATTGTAAATACAAATGTGCTAATACCGCGTTTTGATACCGAAGTTATTGTAGAAAAGACCATAAAAATTGGGAAAACAATGCAAAATCCACGCATACTAGACCTTTGCACAGGTAGCGGAGCGATTGCGATTGCGTTGAAGAAGAATATAGAAAGTGACATTGTGGCAACGGACATTTCCCCCGATGCAATAACTGTTGCTAAACAAAACGCAGAGCGACTGGAAGTAGAAATTGACTTTAGGCTAGGCAACTTGTTTAAGGCGGTTAAGGGAGAAAAGTTCGACATAATAGTAAGTAATCCCCCTTACATACAGAGTATGGCAATAAAAGACCTTGACAAGGAAGTAGCGGACTTTGAACCCATTATTGCCCTAGACGGCGGAGCGGATGGCTTGGATTATTACAGAGATATAACAGCTAATGCTAATAAATACCTTAATGATGGCGGTTATTTGGTGCTAGAAGTGGGTATCAATCAAGCGGAGATAGTTGCTGATATGCTTTCGGGGTATGAAATAGAATTTGTGGAAGATTATAATACTACACCAATAAAAAGGGGAGTAGTAGCCAAATATAAGGCAATAAATGAGTAATTTGGGAGAAAGATAGATGTTTGAAAGACTAGCTTTAATGAAAAAACGCTTTGAAGAGTTAAATGAACTACTTTCTGATGCGGCATTTCTTGCCAGGCAAGACGAGTGGAAAAAAGCAACGAAAGAGCATTCTGCGCTAATGCCTATAATGGACGAATACGAGCTGTACATTAAGACCGATGCGGAAATGAACGAGTGTCAAGAAATAATGAACTGTGGCGACAAAGAAATGGCTGAACTTGCCGAAATAGAGTACTATGAACTTCGCGACAAAAGAGATAGCACCGAGCAAAGTTTGAAAATTTTGTTGCTGCCCAAAGACCCAATGGATGACAAGAATGTCATTGTAGAAATCCGTTCTGGCGCAGGTGGGGATGAAGCAAGTTTGTTTGGAATGGAAATGTACCGTATGTATCACCGCTATGCCGAAAGAATGCGTTGGAAAATTGAAGATATAGAAAAAAACGAAAACGAGCTTGGCGGTATTAAGGATGCAACCTTTATGATAAAAGGTCATGGCGCATATAGCAAACTCAAGTACGAAAGCGGAGTGCATAGAGTGCAAAGAGTGCCGGAAACAGAATCTCAAGGCAGAGTGCATACTTCTACAATTACTGTAGCGATACTACCCGAAGCGGAAGAAGTGGATGTAGAGATACTGGATAAAGACCTGAAGGTGGACACATACAGAAGCGGCGGAGCGGGCGGACAGCATGTCAATAAGACCGACAGCGCGGTAAGAATTACTCACCTGCCGAGCGGTATTGTTGTAGCTTGTCAGGACGAAAGAAGTCAAATAAAAAACAGAGAAAAGGCAATGCATGTTCTTAGAAGCAGGCTTTATGACCACTACCAAACACAAATGGATGCGGAGTATGCAGAGAACAGAAAGACACAGATTGGTTCGGGCGACAGAAGCGAAAGAATAAGGACTTACAACTATCCCCAAGGCAGAGTTACCGACCACAGAATTGGATTAACATCTTATACCTTACTTGCTTTTTTGGACGGGGATATATTCCAATTTTTAGAAGCGCTAGCATTAGCCGACCAGAATGCAAAACTAAGTAAATTAAACTAAAATAGATAAAAGTAAAACAACAAAATACCCAGAAAAGCAGTTTTTCCTTAATTGCAGAAGATTGCGGATAACAAGGAGGCAACATGGCAAACGAAACAAATAAAGTATATATGGACCCTAACTACCACATTTTGAGTGAACATAGTTATAATTACGACTTGCAAGATGTTAAGGAACCTCAGCTATTTAGGAACTTTTTTGATTATAATTCCATTCCTAAGGTGGCGTTCAACTTTAGAAATGTGCCAATGGGATGTCCGGAGAATATATGGATAACAGACACCACATTCCGTGACGGACAACAGTCGCGCTCACCATACAGCGTGGAGCAAATTGTAGAAATATACAAAATGTTACATAGATTGGGCGGGAAAAAGGGCATAATTAGGCAAAGCGAGTTCTTTTTGTATAACGAAAAGGACAGACAAGCTGTGGAAAAATGTCAAAACTTAGGTTATAAGTTCCCAGAAATAACTAGCTGGATAAGAGCCAACGAAAAGGACTTCCAATTAGTTAAGCAAATGGGCGTTTCTGAAACGGGAATATTGGTTTCTTGTTCGGACTATCACATTTTTAAGAAAATGAACCTAACTAGAAAGCAAGCCGTAGACAAGTATTTAGGTATAGTTAAGTCTGCGCTAAATGAAGGCATTATACCGCGCTGTCACTTTGAAGATATTACTAGAGCAGATTTTTATGGCTTTGTAGTACCTTTTGCTTGCGAACTTAAGAACCTTATGGACGAAACAGGCATAGATATAAAAATTAGGTGTTGTGACACCCTTGGTTATGGTCTTACATATCCTGGTGTATCACTGCCTAGAAGCGTACAAGGTATTATATATGGATTGCGTCACTATGCAGAAATACCTTCCGCTCTTCTTGAGTGGCACGGGCATAATGATTTTTATAAGGCAGTAATTAACGCATCTACCGCTTGGCTATATGGCGCAAGCGCAGTAAACTGTTCTTTGCTAGGAATAGGAGAGAGAACGGGCAACTGTCCGCTAGAAGCAATGGTCATTGAGTATGCGTCCATAAAAGGCACTACAGACGGTATGGATTTGTCAGTAATTACCGAGATTGCTAAATATTTTGAAAGGGAAATGGGCTATAATATACCCCCAAATACACCTTTTGTCGGCAAGA
>CAYJBW010000074.1:4910-6886 GCA_964368255.1 uncultured Christensenella sp. | reverse complement strand
TTAAGTATGAAGATATATCTACTAATATAATATCCGCATTTGTAGCTTTAGAAGATAAAAGATTTTTTAATCACAAAGGTGTTGACTACTATCGCACTGCTGGCGCATTTTATAACAACTTAAAAAATCGCTATTATAAAGAAGGTGGTTCAACAATTACTCAACAACTTGCTAAAAATACTCAACTAAGCAACGAAAAGACAATAAAACGAAAAATTAAGGAAATGAAACTAGCTAAGGATATAGAAAAAAACTATACTAAAGAAGAAATTTTGGAAATGTATCTTAACGCAATTTATTTTGGTTACGGCTTATACGGTATCGATAGCGCTTGTAGGAACTATTTCCAAAAAGAACCTATAGATGTGTCAATAAATGAAGCGGCAATACTAGCAGGAATAGTAAAAAATCCGAGCAATTATTCCCCTGTTACCAACCCAACTAAAGCTAATGTGCGTAAAAATCTAGTATTAAGACTAATGTTTGAGCAAAACTACATTGAAGAAAAAGAATATAATGACGCAGTAAATACCGATTTCCATTATACCAACCAAAAAGATATAGAACTAAGCTCACCTTATTATGCTAATGCTATTATGGAAGCAAGTATACTGCTAAATCTTTCCGAAAACGACATAATTAAGGGCAAATATAAAATATTTACCAATTATGACAAAGACAGTCAGCAAATATTATATGAAGCCTTTCAAAGTAAAGAATTTGAAGCAAAAGACGAGCATGACAATAATTCTAGCTATTCTTCTTTACTTTGCGACAATAAAAATGCAGGGATAATCGCATACTTTTCCAATGTAGATAACAATATTTTTAAGTTTAGGCGACAACCAGCATCTATAATTAAGCCAATTCTTGTATATATTCCTGCCCTAGAAAGTAATTATATAACGACACAGTCCCCATATCTTGACGAAAAAGTTAATATAAACGGCTATTCACCTAATAATTATGGCAACTCGTACAGCGGATGGACAACAATAGAAAATGCCGTAAAAAACTCAATAAATACCGTAGCTGTGCAATTATTAAATGAAGTCGGGGTGCCCTATTCTAAGGATATTGCACAAAAAATGGGCATAAAATTTGACGAAAACGACCAAAATATCGCCTTAGCGCTTGGCGGTATGACTTATGGAACAACTACTATTGAACTTTGCAACGCTTATATGACACTAGCAAACGGCGGAATGTATGCAAATAATAGCTTTATTAGAAAAATTACTGACGAGCAAGGAAAAACTATTTACTCCAATAATCGTGATAAAACAAGAGTAATTAGTGAAGATAATGCCTATTTAATGACAGATATGCTAATTTCCACCGCTAAGGACGGCACTGCAAAAAAACTAAGTAGTATCCCATACGATGTGGCGAGCAAGACGGGAACGGTTAGCTTTGGTAACACTGCAAAAAACACTGACTGTTGGAACCTTAGCTACACCACCCAAAACACTCTATGTGTTTGGTACGGTGCTCAAGAAAATAATGAGCAAAGCGCAATTACGACTACTGGTGGTGGATTGCCTACCTTACTAGCTTCATATATTTATAAAAGCTTACCTACACCCCAAAATAAGTACTTTACCGCTCCAGAAGACATTGTGGAGTTAGAAATTGACCTTTATGCAATGGGAAAAGATAATAAACTGCTGCTTTCCAACCAATATACACCAGAAAAATACCGAAAAAACGGACTTTTTTCTATAAAAAACTACCCTATAGAATGTTCAAAATATTTCGATATTGACAATATCTATATAGATGTGGAAAGACAAGAAAATGGTTACAAAATTTCCTTTGATTCCCAAGAAGAATTTGACTACTGCTTAGTTCGGGAAAATGTGTACACTTACGAAAAAGAATACACCGACATATATAATGATTTTGTTATAGACAATACCACACTGGAAAACAATGTCTATCTATATTATTTAGAAGTTTATTGTGACAATGAACGA
>CAYJBW010000074.1:0-4810 GCA_964368255.1 uncultured Christensenella sp. | reverse complement strand
GAACGATTAGGTTTTAGCAAAAGCAAGCTAATATTTACCTAAAATTGCACTTTATTATCTCAACGCCTTCTATAGCCTTATCAATTAAACTTTCATCAATTGACTTTTCATAATCAAGCGCGTACTTTATTTTTGGCTTGATTACTGGATTTTTGGGCAAAAAGACGGTGCAACAATCTTCGTAAGGTAGTATGCTCAGTTCAAATGTGTCAATTTTTTTAGAAATGTCTATGATTTCCGACTTATCTAAGCCTATTAGCGGACGAAAAACTGGCAAAGAAACAACGCTATTTGTCACAATTATACTTTCCATTGTTTGACTAGCAACCTGCCCCAAACTTTCTCCCGTTATAAGAGCGCCACAATCTAGAGTAATTGCCACTTTTTCTGCAATACGCATCATGTAACGGCGCATTAGCGTTATCATATATTCTATGGGACAATTCTCTTTAATAGCGTACTGTATGTCCGTAAAAGGAACTACAAAAACTTCTATACTTCCGCAATAAACGGACAGTTTTTTAGCTAAATCAAGCACTTTTTGCTTGGCATGTTCGCTAGTATATGGGTAGCTATGATAATGAATGGCATATATTTTTACACCGCGTTTTGCCATCATATATCCTGCAACCGGACTGTCAATGCCACCAGATAAAAGTAGTAGACCTTTGCCACCGCATCCTACTGGCATACCGCTTAGGCATGCTATTTTTTTATAGAAAATATAAGAATATTTGTCTTCTCTTATGTCAACATTGACTTCAAAATCATACTCAAATAAGTCAACAGAAAGTTCGGGAGCGTTTTTTAACATAACACTACCAATATATCTTGCTATTTCCATAGAGTTTTTTGCCAAAGTTTTGTCAGCTCTATTGACTGTCACACGAAATTTGCCTTCTTTAGGAAAAAGTTCTGCGCACTTGTAAGCAATTTTTTCTACAACGGTACTAATTTTTAACGCAGGGCTAAGACTAAATATTCCGAAAACTTTGGACAATCTACTAATGATTTCATCTTCATCTTTAGCATCATAATTGACTATATACATTCTGTTCTGAGCAACTATTAACTTACAATCAATGCCAAACAAACTGTCATTTATATTGTATTTTAGTTGTGACAAAAAAACCTTCTTGTTGTTTCCCTTAAGGAATATTTCACCTATTCTTATCAAAATTGTATGTTCCATAATCTTATCCTTTTACATATTTTACTAGCTCAGAGTATTCCAAATTAAGCATTTTAATGAAATACTCAATGTCTGCTTTTGTAGTAAATCTATCAAAACTTACCCGAATTAGCCCATTTGAATATTCTGGCGGTAATTTTAGTAAGTTAGGTATTCTTTTACTATTTTTTTGCGTTGCGCAAGCACTTCCAGTGCCTATTAGTATGCCGTGTTTTTCTAGTGAATGCAGCATTACTTCTCCCCTAACGAACTTTAGTGCAATACTTATTATATAAGGGGAAGCGTTCCTGTAGGAAATAATTTTTGTATAATTATTGTCTAGGTTTTGACGCAAAAAGTTATTTAGCTCGCTAACATTTGTATTATCCATATTCTCTATAACTGTTTCTAGCGCCTTAGCAAAGCAAATAATTCCGCCTACATTTTCCGTAGAAGAACGAACATTGCTTTCCTGTCCCCCGCCAAAAATCATAGGCTTTATATTTATACCTTTTTTGACAAACAAAGCGCCAGTACCTTTGGGCGCGTGTATCTTATGTGCGCTCATAGAATATAAATCTACGCCAAGTTCTTGCATTGATACAGGTATTTTGCCCACAGCCTGCACTCCATCACTATGAAAAATCACCTTTGGATTAACTTTTTTCGCAATTTCGCACAGTCTTTTTATGTCATTTATGCATCCTGTTTCGTTGTTTACATGCATAATTGAAATAAAATATGTATCATTTGTCATAATCTTAGCAAATTCGTCTATGTCAACTCGTCCAGTGGTATCAACTTTGGCACACTCTACATTATAACCGCGTTGTTTTAGCTCCTGAGCAGTATTATAAACTGCCGCATGTTCGCTTTCTGACACTATAATTTTACAATTATTTGGCTTTTTCGTGCCAAACATAGCTAAATTGTCACTTTCTGTACCACTAGAAGTAAAAATTATACTGCCTTCGCCCTTAATTAAGCGCAGTATTTTTTCTTTGCTCAGAGCAATTTGTTTACTAATTTCCAATGCTTCGTGGTAAGGAGCAGATGGATTAAAAAAATTATCAGTTAGGTACTGACAATATAACTTTGCTATACTGTCCAGAGTTTTTGTTGTTGCCGCGTTGTCAAGATAAATCATATTTTGTCCTTTACTAAGTGAAAATTAAGTACACTGTACATATATTCGTCACTGATTATTGCAAAAGTATCGTCATTTGTCGTTATTTTTATCACAAAACCATTATCAAAATTCTTATCATAATATTGCTTAGCGCAAGAATCTTCTTCTATAGTACAGCTTGTTATGCTACTTAGTCCGATATTTGCTAGTATTTGCTTCTTAAAAAGCAAATCTTCCTTATAAACAACTAAATTTCCGTCATTTATGCTGTATTTGTAGGTAAAAATTAACTTGTTTTTGTATGAAGTAAGAACAATGCTAAGCGTCCAAAACAAAGCAAAAGCTATAAGTGTAAACAAACTCCAAAACAGTCCAACTAGAGACACAATAGCGATTAACTTGCAAAGTGGCGCAATATTTGCTAATAAATTATGTTTTTTTACATTGCTGTTTGCCGAGCACTGCAAGGTGTAGTTATTTAAGTATTGCATAAGTAACACCCTTACCGCCTTCGTTAAATGCGCCGTCTCGGAAACTTTCTATTTCCTTCTTGCCCCTTAACATATTTTGCACAACTTTCCTAAGTATACCTTCCCCATAACCATGTATTATGCGGATTTCGTGCAAGCGCACTCTAATGCACTTGTCAATATATTCTTCAAGTAAATGGCTGGCTTCTTCACTGTTTTTGCCAATTAGGTTGATTTCTGGAGAAACTTGTTCATTAAATAGCTCCATTTTCGTTTCCGCAACTTTCACCTTTTTTTCTTTCCGCTTTAACCGCTGCAAATTATCTAATTTAATATTGGTAAATATTTTGCCAAGCTTTATTTTTGCTTCATTTTTTATGGGATTTAGATTAACCACTTCCCCTTCAGAATTTAGACTTTTGATTAACACCCAATCTCCAACTTCAATATTCCCTTCAATCTCCTGTCCCAGCCCTAAAAACTCATTTTCCTCATTGATTATATACTTTTTAAGGGATTTTCTCAGCTTTTGCGCTCTAAAAACGCTTCCTTCATCGGGATTATCTAGTAGCTCTCTAAGTTGGTCAATTATCTCGTTAGCTTCGCCCATTGCTTCTTCTACAAGCCTTTTGGTCTCTCTTTTTACCGACAAATTAAGCCGTTCTCTTTGCGCATATAGCTTTTCTTTCTCAACTTCCATCTTTCTAGCATGTTCAACGGCTTCCGCTTTAATTTTCTTAGCTTCATCTAGGTTAATTTCCGCATCTTTTCTTGCTTTTTCTAGGGAAAGCAAAATGTTTTCGAACTCAAATTTTTGACTACTAATGCCTTCCTTAGCTTTTGCAATTATTTCTTGCTTAAGCCCTAATTTTTCTGCAATCATTAGCGCGTTACTTGCCCCTGGCGCGCCAATAAGTAGATTGTATGTGGGCGAATAGGTATTGGGGTCAAAATCCATTGAAGCGTTTTGTACGCGGTCAGTAACCACCGCAAATTCTTTTAACTCGTTATAATGTGTAGTAATTATGCCCTTTGCACCCATTTTCAACAGATATTCTGCAATGCTTAGCGCCAAGCTAGCTCCTTCCGTAGGATCCGTTCCTGCACCAAGTTCGTCAAATAGCACCAAAGTATTTGGGGTTAATTCTTTAATTATATTTACTGCGTTACTTATATGAGAGCTAAAAGTTGACAAGTTTTGTTCAATGCTTTGTTCGTCGCCAATGTCAGAAAAAACATTGTCAAAACAGGCAAGTTCGGCAAAAAGTGCAGGCACAAAAAGTCCGCTCATACCCATAACTTCCAGTAGCCCCACAAGTTTTAGGCAGACAGTTTTGCCACCTGTGTTGGGTCCGGTAATTAGTAGCAAATCAAAATCCTTGCCAAGGAATACAGAATTACTTACAACTTTTTCTTTATCAATAAGTGGATGTCTGCCCTTTTGTATATTTATATAACCTTTATCATTAAATATAGGCTTTATTGCCCTAATGCTGTTGGCATAATGCGCTTTGGCAAATATCGTATCAAGCCTTGTTATTATTCCAAAGGTGTAGTTAATTAGTCCAACTTCGCTACTTATGCGGAAAGTAAACTCACGCAGTATCCTTTCAATTTCGGCAGCTTCTTCAATCATACTGGTTTTTAAGTCGTTATTATATTCAACAATTACCATAGGCTCCACATAAAGTGTCGCACCAGACGCACTTTGGTCGTGGATAAGCCCAGGTATCATTCCACGATATTCCGCCTTAACCGGCACTACATAACGGTCATTCCTTATAGTAATTATGTTATCTTGTAAGTACTTTGAGTAAGTTGCAGATGTAACATAGGTATTTAACTTTGATTTTATATTTTCTCCAATTTTTCTAATCTTTATGCGGATATGTTTTAGCTCATTTGACGCGTTGTCAGATACTTCCGTATCAGAAATAATTGCCTTATTTATATCATCTTCCAAAGCCTTGTTAGTATAAATAGTTTTGGCAAGTCCCCGCAAAATAACTATGCTCTCATCGGACAGTTTTAGTATTTGAC
>CAYJBW010000073.1:0-6894 GCA_964368255.1 uncultured Christensenella sp. | reverse complement strand
GCTTTTATCCCTTTCCACCGCTAATAAGCATCATTTTTACAGCCTTCATAATTAACAATTAAGGCAGCTAACTTATGTTTTATTCCTGCCACTTTGCATATACGGTATATGTCGATGTGGTTATGGTCGAAAAATCATAGGGCGTTTCATATTCGCTACTGGTGTACCACCCAAGGAATTCACCGCCGTCTTTTGTCGGTGTGGGAAGGGCTGCTAAGCTATGCACATAAATCGGTTGGAGTTCTTCTCCGCCGTTTGTATCAAAGACAATCAGGGTACTGCCTACTATTATTGGTTCATATATGGTCCAGTACCACGCAGTCTTGTATGCGTTGACCGAACCCATCGGAACATAAATAGCAACAAGAACGGTACATCCATTAAAGATTGTTACTCCTGATGTCGGAACAGTATCGCTGAGCATTCTTGCGGTAACGAGAGCTGTGCATTCTTTGAAAACACTAATACCCATTGTGGAGACACTGCTTGGTATGATAATGTTTGTTAAACTCGAGCAACCACTGAACGCTTCCTTGCCTATAGTTCCCAATTGGCTGTTTTCTTCGAAATTTACGCTTTCCAAATAGCTAGAATTCCAAAATGCGTATTCTTCTATTAACGTTGTGCTTGCAGGAATAGTAACATTTGTCAGCCTCGAATTTGCGAATGCGCTGGAACCTATTGTGGTAACGCTTGCAGGAATAGTAACATTTGTCAGCAACGTATTTTCGAATGCGCCAACTCCTATGGTTAGCAATGTGTCCGGCAATATTACCGTTGTAAGCTCCGAACAATTCGCGAATGCATGATGATATAACTCTGTTGATGGACTTGATAGAATAAAAGTCTTAAGGGTTGATGGCACAGATGCTTTTGCATCATCCCAAGTTGCACCTCCGAAATAGTACCTTAAATAGCTATTAGTATTACCGTATACTGCCCTTAACGGCGCGACGAGTGTTACAAGTGATGTGCATCCGGTAAGTAGATTTGGTCCCACACCGGCAGCTCCGGGTATGCTTATACTCTCCAGACTGGTGCAATCTCTGAATGTCTCATTGCCTGCATACATATACACACCTGCAGTATCTGCTATAGTAACATTTATTAAGCCGGTGCAACCCCGGAATGCCGAATTGCCTATCGTAGTATATCCGCTTGATATGGTTACTGTAGTCAAATTTGTGCATCCTCTGAATGCATTGTCTGCAATGGTTGTTTTACCCTCGGTAATATTGATTGTCTTGAGGCTTTCAGGCACCAACGACGGGTAGTAACTCCATTCTATTCCGCCGAAGTAGTATGTTAAAAATATATTATACGGTGTTGAGAGTGTTTCAATCGATGTGCAACCGGTAAGAACATTTTTTCCTACTATCCCCATAGTTTTTGGCATAGTGATACTCTCCAAGGTTGAATAATCCCTGAAAGCGTCATTAGGCATTGTTGTTACCGGTTTCCCATTATACATTTCCGGTATAACAACATGAGTATCCGTGGCTGTTCCTTTGCTTACGGAATACTCTTTATTATAATTTATCGGGGTATATAACAGTCCTTCTGTCGCAGTCGACCATTTTGCATAAACCGTAGCTGTTTCTGTCGTAATATTCCAGAAGTTATAGAAATTTATGAAATCGCTTTCCATATACCAGCCGTACAATGCCATACCTTCTTTCGTAGGTATAGGAAGCAACGTTTTGCTTGTCACGACCATTTCGGAAATCGTTGAGCCGCCATTGCATTCAAGTGTCAAAACAGAGCTGCTGTCGATATAAGAAATATGCCGACTCCAACTCGACGATGTCTTGTATGCACTTACCGAAGCTATGGGAACATATATCAATTTTATTTCGAAGCTGCCTGTTAGCAAATCGGCTTCTGCTGTCGGGGGGGTCGATCCTTCCATTATTAATTTAGTGAGATTCGGACAATAGGCAAAACAATATCCTCCGATATCTGTAACACTTGCAGGAATGGACAATTCTGTAAGGTAGGAGCCTCTAAAGCCCATATATCCTATTGCTGTAAGACCTTGGGGCAAAGTAAATTCTTGTATACCGCACTCATAAAATGCATAATCGGCTATTGTTGTAACCTCTGCAGGTAAAGTTAATTCGGTTAATGAGTTGCACCATTGGAACACAGATTCACCTATTTCCGTCATGCCTGAAGGTATAATAAATTCTATAAGTGATGAGCACCCTTTGAACGCAGCTTTTCCGATACTTGTTATACTATCGGGCAATGTGATTTTTGTAAGATGTGAAGCGCCTAAGAATGCGTCTTGTCCCAGGCTGGTAATTCCATTATCAGCTACATTTACCGTTTTTACTGAACTGGGTATTGTTCCACCAAAGAAATATCGAATAGTGCAATTTGTGCCCTCTTCATAAACTCCTTTGAACGGTCCCGTGAAAGTTTCTATTGAGGTGCAACCGTAAAGTATGCTCTCTCCTATTGATGTAACGGTTATTGGTAAGTTAAATTCTGTCAAACTTGTGCACGAGTTGAATGCATCTTCAACCAATGTGGTTACGCTTTCCGGTATTGTTATGCTCGAAAGTGAAGTGCAAAGTAAAAATGCACCATCGCCTATAGATGTAATGGAACTCGGCAATGTAATGGTTGTGAGACTTGAACAGCCTCCGAATGTTCGTTCTTCTATAGTTGTCATACCTTCGGGCAATGTAATACTTGTCAGACTTGAACAGCCATGGAATGCCCAAGCACCTATTGATGTAATGGAATCAAGTAATTTTATGGTCGTTACACCCTTTGCACCGGAGAATAAACTGGGCGCGATTGAGGTAATACCGTTATCCGCCATAATTACTGTTTTCAATGATGCAGGTATTTGTCCAAAGTAGTGATGTAAACCAGTATTAGGAGAATCATAAGTTTCCATGAAAGGCGCTGTAAATTTAATCATTGAAGTACAGTCATAAAAAGTAAAATCTTGCACTGTAGTAATACTTGGAGGGATTTCGATACTAAGCATTGTTGAATAACCATTGAAGGCCCAGGTAGGCAAAGTCGTTACGGGTAAGCCGTTATAAACTGAAGGTATAACAATATGTACATCTGTGGCTGTGCCTTTGCTTACTGCGTACTCAGTGCCTCCGTTTATTAGCTCAAATCTCAAGCCTTGCGTTATCACAAACCACTTTGCATATACGGTATATGTCGATGTGGTTATGGTGGAAAAATCATATGGCGTTTCAAATTCAACGCCGGTGTACCATCCAAGGAATTCACCTCCGCTTTTTGTCGGGGTAGGAAGGTCTGTTGAACTATGTACATACATTGGCTGAAGTTCTTCTCCGCCGTCTGTATCAAAGTTAATCAGGGTACTGCCTATTATTATCGGTTCATATACGCTCCAGTTCGCCGCTGTCTTGTATGCGTTGACCGAACCCATCGGAACATAAATCGCCGTAAGAACAGTACAACCGTTAAAAATCGTTG
Organism: uncultured Christensenella sp.; assembly: GCA_964368255.1. Classification (GTDB taxonomy): domain Bacteria; phylum Bacillota; class Clostridia; order Christensenellales; family DTU072; genus CAG-1782. The sequence continues at coordinate 3,426 of CAYJBW010000073.1, read as the reverse complement.
TTCCTGCTGTCGGAACAGTTTCACTGAGCATTCTTACTGTAGTCAGAGCTGTGCATCCTTGGAAAACATTATCACCCATTGTAGATACATTGCTTGGTATGGTTATGCTTGTTAAACTCTCGCAACCACGGAATACTTCTTTGCCTATAGTTTCTAACTGACTGTTTTCTTCAAAAGTTACGCTTTCTAAATAGTGGCAAAACCAAAATGCCTGATTTATTATCGTGGTAACACTGCTTGGTATTGTTATATTTTTTAACTTATCGCAACGGCCGAATGCCGAATTACCTATAGAAATCAGGTTGCTGTTTTCTTCAAAAACCACGCTTTCCAAATTGGTGCAATAATCGAATGCCGTTTGCCCAATAGTTGTCACGCTTTTTGGTATAATTATGCTTGTAAGCTTGCATGACGAGAAAGTATTGTTACCTATTGTTTTAAGATTACTCCTCTCTTCAAAAGATATTTCTTCTAACTGAGAATTAGAGAATGTTATACCCACTAAAGTTTCTACACTTTTTGGTAAAGTTATGCTCTTTATGCCGCATAGGTTGAATACGCTAGAACCTATGGTTTTTAGCTGGCTATTTGCTTCAAAATTAACATTTTCTAGACTAGTGCAACCATAAAATACCGAATTACCAAGGCTTGTTATGGTATTTGGTATTGTCACAGCTGTCAATTTGCTTAAATTTCTGAAAGCATCATCGGCTACTACTGTAGTACCTTTTGCTATATGTACAGTCGTAATGGTTTCTGGCACATCTCCTGTGTTCCAAGATGTTCCTCCGAAATAGTATCTCAAATAGCTATTATTTGCCGCATTAAAGGGGGCTTTGAATGGCGCGGTTAAAGTGGCAAGGGAAATGCAACCTGTAAGAGAATTTGTTCCTACCATAGTTATACTTGCAGGTATAATTATGCTTTGCATAGTTGAGTAATCTTTGAAAGCGTCATTCGGCATTGCCGTTACGGGTTTGCCCTTATGAACTTCAGGTAAAACAATATTTACATCTGTCGCGGTTCCTCTGCTTACGGAATACTCAGTATCCCCTTTTATCAGTGTAAATAAGAGTCCTTGCGTTCCCGGCATCCAAAATGCATATAAGGTTGTTGCTTCAGCAATGTCCCAACTCAAAACACTTCCCATATCTTCATTATAATACTGCGTACCTTCGCCGTCGACTTGGGTATAGTATCCGCTAAAGACATAGTTTTCCTTTATCGGAGTAGAAACAAACGGCATCTCTTGTCCTATTGATACTTCGATACTGTCATCTCCCCCCGTTCCTGCTTGCTTGTCAAAAGTTAGGGTGTATTTTATCGCAATAATTATGTAAGTGGCTCCAATCGGATTCCAGTTCATATTGGCATTATATGCTTGCTCGCTTGCAAAATCAGCAACATAAATAACCAAATCTTCATGGCAACTGTTGAATACAACACCAAAGCTATTAGTAATATCTAAGCTACTCGGTCGTAATACATTTACAGTTTGTAACAAAGAGCAACTGGCAAAAGCGTTATCATAAATATACAACAAACTTGCAGGTAAAGTAATATTTTCTAGGCTTGTGCAATTTTCAAATGTGCTATTATGAATAGATTCCAGACCTTCATTTATGGTCAAACCTGTTATATTGCTGCATCCGTAAAATGCATAATTAGAAATAGACATAACATCTTCTGTGATTATTAGTTCAGTAAGATTTTTTGCGTTATAGAATGAATAGCTTCCGATATATTGAGTTCCTAAAGGTACGGTATAAGAAATATCTATCTTTCCAATTGGATAGGCTATAATTAAATTATCAGAATCGAACAAAACTCCATCTATCGAAAGGAAATAAATGTTGTTATCGTCAACAATTATCTCTTTGAGAGTGCTGCAATTCATAAAAACATTTCCGCCGATATAATCTACATCTTGCGGTATATATATGTTTTGAAGATTATTGCAACCTTTGAAAGCATTTTCCCCAATCCTTTTTATATTGTTTCCTATAACAATAGATGTCATAGGGTAGTTTTCAAAACCATAATCCCCTATTACACTTACCGCTTCACCATAGTATGTTTTGGGAATCAAGATATTAGGAGAGGTGGAAGTTCCTTTGCTAACAACCAATAATTCTATGTCCTTTCCCATCAGACCTATACCATTTTCCGGAGGCGCAGACTTCATATCCATTTCTAAATGCTCTATAAGCAGCAATGTAAATATGGTTAGTTCGGCAGTCCGATTGGGGATGCTGTTATAATTTACACTATCTCCTTCAAATACTGCGGTAATGGTATATTCATTAGGTTCGATATTTCCTGTGTTGTTCAAATATGTTACATTTATTCCCGAAGGTAAGACGCCGCTTATGACGATAGTTTTATCCAAGCCATCATATTCTATAGATGTATCTTCAAATATTACATTTGACATATCATAAGTCGCTTTACTAATTGCGAAATCGGCTGTATCAAGAGCTGATTCGTAATTGCTTGTTGCTTGAGTTGTTGCTTTAACAGTATAATTCCCAACCTGAGTTGGCACGGTTATTGAGTATGTGCTGTCATCTGCTCCTTGAACTTTGTATTGATAGCTTAACGCTCCGCCGCTTGTGTTTGTAACAATAGTTATATCCGGAGAATTGCCGTACACAATATTGTTTGCCGAAATAGAAAGAAAGTTTTCGGCTTTTTCTATTACCCACCATTGAAGGTCGGCTATAATCGGTTTATTATAATTTACTGCGTCATAAGAAAGAATTGCGCTTGCAATATAGCTTCCGGCGCCTGTCTTTTTATTGTTTGTATAGCTCATTACAGTAACACCATTTGGCAAGCCAATAACTTCTACTTCTTTATCGGTTCCGTCATATAAGAATGCCGATGAATAATTCCATCCTGCTTCGCTCATATTATAAGTCCCTTTAGTTATTGCGAAGTCGGCTGTAGCTATAGCTGATTTATAATTGGATGTTGCTTGGCTTGTTGCCTTAACGGTATAACTTCCAACCTGAGTTGGCAGGGCTATTGAGTATGTGCTGTCGTCTGCACCTTGAACTTTGTATTGGTAGGTTACCGCTCCGCCACTTGTGTTTTTAGAAACTGTTATATTCGGAGAATTGCCATATATAATATTGTTTGCGGAAATATTTAGAGTATTTTCAAAAGGAGTATAACGCCATTTTGCAAAAAGCTCGGCTCCATTTAGGGGCATGGTGACAAGTGTAAAAAGCGTTTTCAAATCTTCTTCCATGTACCATCCGTCAAAAGCATAACAATCTCTTGTTGTAAAAGGAATAGTCAACTGTGAATTATATGCTTGCGATATATTCTCAACCGCACTGCCTCCATTTGTGTCAAAGGTTATTACATAAGTCTTTGGCTCCCATTTTGCGTGTAAAATATTAGTATCATTTTTATTAAGAG
>CAYJBW010000072.1:0-7034 GCA_964368255.1 uncultured Christensenella sp. | reverse complement strand
ATATTTGTTTGTATACGCATATCATATTCATTTACATATACTACAACACAAATATAACACGCTCCCATTCTCACGAACAGGTTGGCAAAGGGCGTGTCATCCTTTTCTTTACATTAAAAAAAAGAACCCCTACTTTCACAAGCAAGGTTGCACAATGGCATAAACTAAACTATAATATATAATGGAAAAATTACATAAGGAGTGTAACAAAAATGGCAAGTATAACAATAACACAAGCCAAATATGAAGAGCTAAAAGAGCGACTAAATTATTTGGTAACCACAAGGCGTAATGAAATATCACTGGCAATAAAAACTGCCAAAGAATTCGGCGATTTAAGCGAAAATGCAGAATATTCGGCAGCAAAAGACGAACAAACTGCTAATGAAACGGAAATCGGCCGCCTTGAAGAAATACTAATTCAAGCAAAAGTTATTGACGAAAGCAGCATTACCACTAGGAATGTGAGCATTGGCAATATTGTTACCGTTCTTGACATAGAAGAAAACGAAGAAATTACCTATAGTATTGTTTCTTCACTAGAAGCAAATAGCAGAGAGAACAAAATTAGTGACCAAAGCCCCATCGGTAAAGCTCTTTTAGGGCGCAAAAAAGGTGAAACAGTCAAGGCAATTACTCCTTCTGGAGAATACGCATACAAAATTTTGTCAATAAAAAAGTAGGAAAAAATGGAAAAAGGACCGAACATACAAGCACCTGAATTAGATTATAACGAATTAGTAGCCGTGCGCAGGCAAAAACTTGCCGACATGCGCGCTAACGGCTTTGACCCCTTTGAGATAACGAAATTTCTTCGTGACGCGGTAGCGTCCGACATTCTTAGTGATTATCCAAGTTTTGAAAGTAAAACAGTAAGTATTGCTGGCAGACTTGTTTCTCGCCGTATTATGGGCAAAGCAAGTTTTGGGCACATACTCGACTGTGGCACTCGCTTGCAATGCTACTTCAAGCGTGACGAAATGGGCGAGGAGCCTTATGCCGAATTCAAAAAATGGGACATTGGGGACATCATTGGTGTGGAAGGTGAAGTTTTTACCACACACATGGGCGAAATTAGCGTAAAGGTAACCAAAGCAACTTTGCTTAGTAAGTCACTTTTGCCACTACCAGAGAAGTTCCACGGGCTGACCAATACCGACCTTAGATACCGTCAACGCTATGTTGACCTAATTGCAAATCCAGATGTTATGGACACCTTCAAAAAGCGTAGTCAAATAATATCTTGCATCCGCACATTTTTGGATAACAAAGGCTATATTGAAGTAGAAACACCCATACTTAACAGCATACCTGGTGGCGCTTCCGCCCGTCCCTTTGTTACTCACCACAACACTCTAGACATTGATATGTACCTGCGCATTGCGCCAGAATTATATCTTAAAAGGCTTATTGTTGGGGGATTTGACAAGGTTTACGAAATAGGCAGACTATTTCGCAACGAAGGAATGGACATAAAGCACAATCCAGAGTTTACTACTATAGAATTATACCAAGCTTATGCCGACTATAACGATATGATGGACATAACCGAAGAAATGTTCAAGTATTGCGCAGAAAATGTACTTGGTACCACTACGGTTAATTATCAAGGCACTGTTCTAGAGCTAGGTGAAAAGTGGGAAAGAGTTACTATGGTCGACATAGTAAAGAAGCACACAGATATTGATTTTGACAATATGGATATGCCTACTATTATAGAAAGAGCAAAAAATATCGGTGTGGAGCTTAGTAGCGACATAACTTGGGGCAAGGCTTTGTACGAAGTTTTTGACCAAAAGATTGAAGAACATCTCATTCAACCTATATTTATTATTGATTATCCTGTGGAAGTAAGCCCGCTAGCTAAGCGTATGCCCAGTGACAAACGCCTTACAGAGCGGTTTGAGTTCTTTATGATGGCTAGAGAAATGGGCAACGCATTTAGCGAGCTTAATGACCCCATTGACCAAAGAGAGCGGTTTGAAGAACAAGCGAAAGAACGCGCAAAAGGTGACGATGAAGCGCAAATGACAGATGATGATTTTGTTACCGCGCTTGAATATGGACTCCCCCCTACTGGTGGGCTTGGTATAGGAATAGACCGTATGGTTATGATATTTACCGACAAATACAGTATTAGGGATGTACTGCTTTTCCCCACTATGAAGCCCCGCGCATAACAGATGAATCTAACAAGTAAGTTATTAGGTCATTCTTCTCACATAAGCTTTCATACACCATCGCATTGCAATACTTTGAATAAAGATTTGCTACTATGCGACACCACAGAGCTACCCTATAGCGACAACTTACTTTCACCTAGCGGAATTATTAAAGATTTGCAAAATGACATTGCTGCCTTGTACGATATGGCAGCTTGTTTTATTTCTACACAAGGCGCGACATCTTCTGTTATGACCGCTATTTATTCCCAAAAAAGCAAAGGCGCCATGCTAATTGTTGGCAATGCTCATATTTGTGTGTATAACGCTATGCGCCTATTCGGCATTACTGCGTACCATATTGACGAAATAAACAAGCTAACTACCCTTCCCAAAGAAGTAAAAACCGTTATTCTCACTTCTCCAGATTATTTTGGCAACTGCCAGGATTTGGCAAATATTTGCGCTTACTTAAAGAGTAAAAACATCACTATTATTATTGATTCATCACACGGCGGGCATTTTGTATTTTCCCATAAATTGCCAGTTTCGGCAACCAAATACGGCGATATGGTTATCTATAGCGCACATAAAACGCTACCTGTCGCTACTGGTGGAAGTCTACTTTTAGTTAAAGACAGTACATACATTGAAAGCATAAATTTATCTAGAAGTATGCTCCACTCTTCTTCGCCCAGTTACTTTGTGCTAAGTTCTCTAAGTAATGCTTATAATGACTTTATGAAAAACGGCAAAACTTATTTTGATAGCATTTTTGATGCCGTTAATAGTTTTACTGACAATTTGCCCCTGCCTTTTGTAGTGGAAAAAAGTGACGATTTTAGCAGACTTGTTGTTTCTTCCCCCTACTGTGGCAAAGATGTCTATACTTGTCTAACAACTTGTGATATTTACGCAGAAATGTCTTACCAAAATAAGGTTGTTTTTATTGTCAATTCTGCTAACTATATGCACCTACCGACTTTGCTTAGCGCCTTTGCCAGTGCAAAAAATGACTTTATGCCCTATCAAAGCATTGATATTTGTACTACAGCGCACAAAAAAGCAATTAAACTATATTTTGGCAAAGATTATGAGTTTGTTCCTATTAAAAGTGCAATAAACCGCAAGCTATACAAAGAAGTTGGCTTTTATCCGCCCGGTGTACCTGTATTTTTTAGCGGACATTTGCTGACGGAACGCGACACTACTTTACTTAGCAGTTTTGACAATACCTTGTTTGGACTTGATAACGGTATGGTTTGTGTGATAAAATAAAAATTGGTGAAAATATGAATACGCAAAAAAATTTTATAACATTTGAAGGCTGTGAAGGCGTGGGGAAGTCCACGCAATTAGACCTATTAAAGGAATATTTACAGCAAACGAACCAGCCCGCAGTATTTACGCGCGAGCCAGGCGGTACTCCCCTTGCCGAACAAATACGGCACCTTATTCTTACCGAGAATATGTCGGCGGAATGTGAGGCATTGCTTTTTGCCGCGGCGCGTTGTGAGCACATAAAGAATACTATTTTGCCCGCATTAAATAAGGGTTTTTTGGTAATTTGTGACCGTTATATTGATAGTTCTATTGCTTATCAAGGATACGGCAGGAATTTGGGCGAAGATACCGTTTATTCTATAAATAACTATGCTCTTAACCACTGTATGCCTTATGCAACTGTATTTATTGATATGAACCCACTTTCTTCTTGGCGTAGGCAAAAGGGCAAAGTTATTGATAACGACAGAATGGAAAGGGAGCAAGACGAGTTCCACTCTTCCGTTTATCTTGGTTACAAAAAGCTTGCCGTTAGCGAGCGTTTTATTTCTGTTGTTCCCGATACTGACAAACTTATTACTTCACAAAAAATTATTGACGGTTTGCGTAAAAAGGGGATAATCCGTTGAATTTAGCACTGCTTAGCAAAAATAGCGCATTAGTCGCCCTAAAGAATGACATTGCCCGCGCTTCGCTTACCCATGCTTATATGCTTCTTGGGGAGGATGAAGAAACGCGTAAGGGTATGTTTACTATGGCGGCAATAAATATTCTTTGCCACTCTGCGTGTATGTCTTGCGATGTTTGCTCTCAAATAATAAGTGACAACTATGTTGACATTATGACTCTTGACGGGGCGGACGGTATTAAGGTAAAGGAAATAACTGCGCTTAATGACAATACCGCAATTCAACCCACCGTTGGTGCAAAAAAGCTATACTTTATCGACAACGCTGACAAATTAAGCGTGCAAGCGCAAAATAAAATGCTAAAAACCTTGGAAGAACCACCTTCATATGTGCATATATTCTTGGGAGTTAATAACGAAAGCGGACTACTTAGCACAATTAAGTCCCGCGCGAAAAAGCTATATATTGATAGTTTGGATATATCTGATATAAAAAGGGAACTAATTGATTATGGCATTGACAAGCAATTAGCGGAAGTGTCTGCGGTGTATTCCTTAGGCAACCTGTCCAAAGCATACAAGTTCGCAGAGAACGAAAGTTACAGCGAAAATTATAACAAATGCTTTGATTTGATGCTTCGCCTAAAGAATTCCACCCAAATAGTAGAATTTCTTTTCACTACTATTTTTTCCAAAGAAAATTTACCACTTACTTTAGATTTTTTGGAAATAATATTAAGTGATGTGATGAAACTTACCGCAAAAAGCAATGCAAGTATCAGCGCGGAGCAAAGACTTTTTGACCTAAAAACCATTGCGGAGGGATTTAACCCCCGTTCCGCCAGTATGGCAATAAATGTAATAAATGATAGTAGAAAAAAATTAAACAGTAATATAAATTCCGTCAGCGTAGCAGAAAATTTGCTATTCGGAATTTTGGAGGCAAAGTATAAATGGCAACTGTAGTAGGAATTAAATTCAAAAACACTGGGAAAGTATACTACTTCTCCCCTAAAGACATACTTTTCGAAGAAAATGACGGTGTTATCACAGAAACCGTGCGTGGTGTTGAGTACGGCACAATAGCTATGCCCAACAAAGATGTCCCAGAAAAGGAAATTGTTGCGCCACTTAAAGAGGTGCTAAGAAAGGCAACTCCCGAAGACGAAAAACGCCAACAAGATAACCTGGCTAAGCGTGACAACTTGCTAAAAACCACCATAGAAAAGGTAAATGCACACAATTTGTCTATGAAAATTGTTGATGCGGAGTACACCTTTGACTGTCAAAAAGTCATTATTTACTTCACCGCCGAAGGTAGAATTGACTTTCGGGAGTTGGTTAAGGACTTAGCAGGCATTTTCCATGTGAGAATCGAGCTTCGCCAAATTTATGAGCGTGACGACATAAAAATGCGTGGCGCACTAGCTGTGTGTGGCCGTCCCTGCTGTTGCACAACTTTTCTAAGCGATTTTGAAAAGGTATCCATAAAAATGGCAAAGGTGCAAGGACTTAGTCTAAACCCGCAAAAAATCAGCGGTTGCTGTGGCAAGTTAATGTGTTGTCTAAAGTACGAAAATGCCAATTATCAAGAAATTTTCAAAAAAATGCCAAAAATCAACTCGCCGGCAAACACTCCTGACGGAATGGGACAGGTAATTAGTAATGACCTGCTTCGCCAAGAAGTAAAGGTGAGAATAACTGCCAAAGACGGTAGCAGTGAACTGCGCATATACCCCTTAGACCAAATAAATGCCCAATACAAGCAAAATGAAGAAGAAATTACTGACGAGATAGATACTGACGACAATGAATAAGCTTGTTAAACTTTTTGTTTTAATACTTATTATTGTACTACCGCTTGCCCTGCTTAGCTGTAGCGGTCAAGAAATTGTCCCAATATCAGCGGAAGAAAAGTTATCACAACTGCTAGAAAATTTGCAAACAAACGCACAAAAAGTAAGCGGTTCTTTGCACTATAACGACAAAGAAAGTACAAGTTTTGATGGAATAATCGACAAAAGCGCGTTAAAAATGTCTGTAAAGCTAAATGACATCGACTACTATTATTCTAGCAAGGTACTGCTAAAGAGTAGTGGCAACGGCTTTGCTGTGGAAAATATTGACACTACACTAGCCCTGCAAAAGAACCTAATACCATTTAATCTTTTGTATTTTGCTTACTCTGACAAAAACAGCGACAGAATTTACATGAGTGAAAGCACAATTAACATTACTTTCGTAGGCAAAGGGGCAAAACTGAGCTTTGATTCTGACCAGGATGTCACTGGCGGTATTCTTTCTATTCATTTCGAAAAGGACAGTATCAAAAGCGCGGTATTCACCGCCTACAAAAACAATACAAAAATTACTGTGTACAGCTATTATGAAAGAGTAACTCATGACTTTGGCAATCCGCCCAAGGTTATGCCCACAGATACGGCTAGCTACGCGCAGTATGCCGTTGCTACTTTTGCCAAAAAATACTCCGAACATACTATCCATACCAAGGCAGGCTTTGACACCGAAGCCAAAGTATCAGATATTATTGTAGAACCAAGCAAAATAAAAACGGTAACATCTGTTGACATTACCGATGAAAACCAGTATTACACCCTTACAATAATATACAACACCAAAGAAATGATTGTGGGAATAGGTAGCGCAATTACTACTATTACTATCTCATATAATGCCAGTTATGAAATTAGCCTTATTAAGATAAACAATACTGAATATATTTTGAAAGACTAACCAAGCATTTCTCTACTAGCTTTTAGCCTTCTTAAACTTTCTTGTACCCCTAAGATATCCGCCATTTCTGTCGCTCTGCAAGGACTAACTAAGCATTGCTCTGCTAGATTTTAGCCTTCTTAAACTTTCTTGTACACCTAAGATATCCGCTATTTCTGTCGCTCCGCAAGGACTAACCAAGCATTTCTCTACTAGCTTTTAGCCTT
>CAYJBW010000071.1:0-7349 GCA_964368255.1 uncultured Christensenella sp. | reverse complement strand
CTACACAGGAATTTGTCGTTCCTAAATCAATACCAATAATTTTTGCCATAATTTTTTATTCTCCTTCTAAATTTATTGCGCTACCTTAACCATTGCTGGTCTTAGCACTTTGTCTTTTCTTCTATAGCCCTTTTGGAATACTTCTACTATGGTGTTTGTAGAACAATCTTCTGCCTCACACTGGGCTATTGCGTGGTGCATTTCGGGATTGAATAACTCTCCCATTGCATTTATTTCTTCTACTTCGTACTTTGTAAGTACTCCTAGTAGTTGTTTGTATATTAGCTCTACTCCAGTCTTTTCTGAACCTTCAAGCAGGGCAATAGCTCTCTCAAAGTTGTCCATAACAGGAAATATTGCTGTAATTATGTCGTTGTTTCCTTCTTTCCTAGCTGTTTTTACGGCATCGTTGTTTCTTTTGCGAAAGTTCTCAAACTCTGCCTGTATTCTCTGCGCCAAATTCTTGTATTCTTCAGCCTTTTGGTCTGCTTCACTTACTACCTGTTCATTAGGAATCTTTATTGGCTCATCCACAATCAAAGTATCGTCCTTTTTATCTTTCTTGGTCATCGTCCCCTCCATCTGATATTTCTTCTACAGCGGTTCCTATATACTTTAGTACACTAACCACTTTATTATAATCCATTCTTTCTGGGCCTATTACTCCGGCATGCCCTATTTCTTGCCCCTTAAACTTGTATTTTGCGGTAACTATAGCACATTTGTCTATACCGCCTTCTTCTTTGCCAATCTTGACAGAAAATTCTATATCCTGGTTGTTGTCAATAATCCCCTTTAGACTCTCTTTGCTATCAAGTAAGGTTAGGAAGTCTTTGGCAGATTGTAAATCGCTTTCTGGGGACTGCAAAAACTTTGCTTGCCCTTCCATATATACACCGTCGCTATCATCTCCGTAGCTTTGCAATATCTCAATAATACTCACATATAGCTCGCGGAACTCTTTTAATTCGTTATCTATAAGTTCATCTGCTGACTTTAGTTGTGACACCATTTTACCTGCAAATATTTTGTTGAGCAGAGCGTTGGCGTCTCTAACAAAAACATCACTGCTTTCACCCTTTAGATTAACAACTTTGTCCCTAATAATACCGCTATCGGTTATTATAATAACAAGAACGGAATGTCTGTCCAAACTTACAAGCTTAATTTCTTTAAGAACAACTTTACTTATGTTTTTTAGTACTATTACCGAAGTATAATTAGTTACATCGCTTATTACCTTTGCTGTTGTCCTAACAATGTCTTCTATTTCGTTAAATCTTTCGTTAAAAGAGTTTTCGATGATGTTAATCTCTTTCTTACTAAGAGCCTTTTTTTGCAAAAACCTGTCTACATACAAAGTATATGCCTTTTTTGAAGGTACCCGTCCTGCCGATGTGTGCGGTTGAATTAGGTATCCCATATCTTCTAGCGCGGAAAGCTCGTTCCTTATAGTAGCCGAACTAATTTCTTCAAAATGCTTGTTTTTTATTTCGCCAGAAGAAATAGGTGACGCGCTTGTAATGTACTCGTCAACCACTGCTTTAAGAATTTTTTGTTTCCTTTCTGACAGCTTCTCGCCCATTAGTTACCTCTAGCACTATTATATTCAGACTGTTAGCAGTCATACCAATAGAGTGCTAATACAATTATAACACTATTCTTGCCTCTGTCAAGTATTTTATACAAAAAATTGAAAAAAATTGTAAATTAGAATTAGTTAGTGAAAATTTGGTTATAAAATGCCTTACTTGCATCTTGCTCCGCGCTTTTTTTGTTGCTGCCACTCCCTTGTGAAATGAACTTTCCGTCCACTGTCAAACTAACGACAAAGCTAGTTATGTTGTTTCTTCTTTCCTGAGAAACTATATCGAACTTCGCAACAATAGAGTTTTTTGCGCAATACTCTAATATTTTTGACTTATAATCAATAGCTCTAGTATATTCTACACTGTTTAGGTGTTTCAATGCAAAATCCTTAGCTGGTCTTATATCATAGTTATTATCAATCACTATTGCGCCAATAATAGCTTCAAACAAGTCGCTTTTTATGTTTTTGGCATTCATAATCTCTGTGCCTACCCCTACCCGAACAAACTTTAGGATGTCAAGGGACTCAATAACTTTACCAAGTGCGTGCGCGCTAACCATAGATGCTCTTCTTTTGGAAAGTTCTCCTTCCGAAAATGTAGGATAGGTATTATAGAGATATACAGCAACAATATAGTTAAGAAGCGCATCTCCTACGAACTCTAACCGCTCATAATCCACAAAATTCTGGTTTTCGTTGACAAAAGATGAGTGCGTAAAAGCTCTCATAAGTAGCGATTTGTCTTTGAAAGTATAACCGATTATTTTTTCTATAACAGCTATGTTATTTGCCAACTGCATCCTCGCTTATTTTTTCTATAACGCCCTTATCTATCATTTGCTTTGCTTGCAAAATGGAATTTTTTATAGATTTTGCTTTAGAACTGCCATGCGACTTAATTACTATTTTTTGTAAGCCTAGTAGCACCGCTCCGCCATTGTCGTTATAGTCTAACTTTTTCTTTACTCCCTTTAGTGTGGGTTTTAATAACAAGTATCCTAATTTTGCACGCAAACCGCCTGACATAATGCCTTGTTTAATAATGTCAAACATACTAAGCGCAGTACCTTCACAGCTTTTTAAGCAAATATTACCGCTATATCCGTCACTAACCATAACATCAATGTTACCACTAAGAAGTTCTCTAGCTTCCACATTGCCTACAAAATTTATATTAGCATTTTTTAGCAAGGGGAAAGTTTCTTTATTAAGCGCATTTCCTTTGCTATCTTCTGCGCCGTTGCTTAGTAGCCCCACCTTAGGCTCCTTAATACCCATAACACTTTTCATAAAAGCGCTACCCATAACAGCAAATTGCACTAAATTGATGGGTTTTGGCTCAACATTCGCGCCACAATCAATAAGAATTACGCTTCTATCAGTAATAGTGGGAAGGACAGGACTAAGAGCAGGTCTGTTGATGCCTTTTATTCTCTTTAATAGTAGCACCGCGCCAGTAAGAACAGCTCCAGTACTGCCAGCAGAAACAAATCCTTTGGCATCTTCATTTTCGTTCAAATAGTTTAGGGCTTTTACTAGAGAAGAATCTTTTTTCTCCAAAATTGCGCTAGATGGCACATCATCATTTGTTATTATATCGCTTGCATCGATAATTTCTATACGGCTTTTGTCATAGCTGGCTTTATTTAGCTGTTCTTCAATTTCTTTTTGCTTGCCACAAAGCACCAAGCCAAAGCCTTCTTCACTATTAAGAGCCTCTATTGCCCCGTCAATTATTGCATTAGGAGCGTTATCTCCGCCAAAAACATCTATTACTATCTTCATAATACCTCCCGTTTATATACAAGAAATAGAGGAACAAATTCCTCTATTTTTAGTTTACAAAAAATCCAGTTAGGTTGGTTTTTTACTTCTCTTCCTTTTCTACTACAACAGGTTTGCCGTTATAATATCCACAGTTGCCACAAACTTTATGACTCTCTTTATATTGATGGCATTGAGGGCACTCTTGAAGATTAGATTTCTTTATCTTCCAGTTAGCAAATCTTGTATTGCCTCTTTGCTTTGATACTTTACACTTTGGTACTGCCATTTTGTACCTCCTTAGAAATTTTTACTTGTAATCTAGTTACAATACTTGATAAAGTATATAGAAAAAAAGAGGTTTTGTCAACTTTTTTCGCCATATATTTTTATTATTTTGCTTTTGACAACCTTACAGCGTCACGGGCAATAACAAGTTCTTCGTTAGTGGGAATAATTACTACCATAACTTTGGAATTAGGCCTTGATAACACCGCAAACTTTCCTTTTGGTGTGGTTTTGTTAAGCTCAAAGTCAAATTCAACACCGATACATGCTAAGTCTTTCATAATAAGTTCACGCGCTACACAGCTGTTTTCTCCTATGCCACCAGAAAATACTATACAATCTAATCCGCCAAGCGCGGTAAGATAGCTACCAATGTACTTTTTTATTCTGTAAGCAAACATAAGTTGTGTAAGAGCCGCCTTTTCGTCCCCTGCTTCTGCCTTAGAACAAAGGTCGCGGAAGTCCGAAGTACCTGTCATGCCGTAAAAACCGCTCTTTTTGTTAAGTATAGAAATTACTTCATTTGCGCTTATTCCTTTACTTTCTGCCATGAAGCCGACCACAGCAGGGTCAAGGTCACCACTTCTTGTACCCATAATTACGCCTTCAAGGGGTGTTAGCCCCATTGATGTGTCAATGCACTTACCGTCCAGTACCGCCGCAAGAGAGCTACCATTGCCAAGGTGACAAGTAATAATTTTGCTATGTTCTTTACCTAAAAGTTTTACAGCCTCACCGCTAATATACTTGTGAGAAGTGCCATGAAATCCGTATTTTCTTATCTTATAAAGCTTGTAATCTTCATAAGGTATTGCATACATAAAAGCGTGCTTTGGCATTGTTTGGTGGAACCCTGTATCAAACACCGCCACCATTGGCGTTGTGGGCATAACCATCAAACAGGACTCTATGCAAGCAATATTTGCCGGCATATGAAGTGGCCCAAGTATAGCATTCTTTTTGCAAACCTGTAGCACATTTTTGTCGATAAGTACGCTATCGTCAAAGTCTTCTCCGGAGTGAAGCACTCGATGACCAACAACACTTATTTCGTCCACACTCTTAATTACACCATATTCACTATCTGTAAGAGCTCTTATAACAATTTTTAGCGCTTCTGTGTGGTCAGATAAATTCTGTTTAATTACTAGTTCATTCTTTCCCACCGTTTTGTGAACCAAATTCGACCCTTCAAAACCTATTCTTTCTACCAAACCTTTGCAAAGCATAGTTTCTTTGTCCATCTCAATTACTTGATATTTGAGTGAACTGCTACCTGCGTTTATTACTAAAACATTCATTTGTATACCCCTAAAAATTTACTTGCATTGAAGCACAGTCATTGCGACTACGGAAATAATATCTTCTACAGAGCATCCCCTGCTTAAGTCATTAACAGGACTTGCGAAACCTTGACAAATAGGACCTATCGCTTCAGCGCAAGCCAATCTTTGCACTAGTTTGTAACCAATATTACCCGATTGTAGGTCAGGGAAAATAAGCACATTGGCATTGCCTGCTACTATGCTATTGGGCGCCTTTAAGCTTCCCACGCTAGGAACAAGGGCAGCATCTGCTTGAAGCTCTCCATCGCTCATAAGTAATGGCGCTTTTTTCTTAAGCATTTTGGCAGCTAATACAATTTTGTCAACAAATTCGTGCTTTGCGCTACCCATAGTGCTAAAGCTAAGCAAAGCAACTTTAGGCTCTTTAATGCCGGCAATTTTCATTGCGGTGTCTGCGCTTGCGGTAGCAATATCTACTAGTTGGTCGGCTGTGGGGTCGGGATTTACTGCGCAATCCGCGAACACAAGCACTCCATTTTCACCATAATGACCGCTAGGTTGATTTTCTGGCAAAACCATAACAAAACAACTGGATACAGTTTTTACATCGACATTAGTTTTTATTATTTGTAAGGCGGGACGAAGCACATTGCCAGTAGAATTGATAGCTCCTGCAACCATGCCGTCAGCATCGCCATTTTTTACCATAATTGCGCCAAAATAAAGGGTATTATTATAAACTAGCCTTTCTGCCTGCTCCACTGTCATGCCCTTGGACTTCCTAAGGGTGCAAAGTAGGTCAATATACTCTTTGGTGCGCTCATATTTAGCTGGGTCAATAATGGTAACATTATTTAGTTTGCCACCAGCCTTTTTTTCTATAACTTCTTTGTTTCCAATAAGTATAATTTTTGCTATTCCCATTTCTGTAATAGCTTTTGCTGCAGCAATTATTCTTTCTTCTTCTCCTTCCGCTAAAACAATGCGCTTTTGTTGCGCTTTTGCCCTAGCAAATACCGAATCCATAAGTTTTGACATTCCACATCTCCTAAATTTGCTTTATTTTCTTAACATAATAAGCTATAATGATTATACTACCATAAAAGAGAAAAATCAAGGGTAAAGGAGCATTCTTCCATTATGAAAACCACGGTAATTATTTGCGAATATAATCCTTTTACCAATGGGCATTTGTTACATTTGCAGAAAGCGCGTGAAGAAACGGACGCGGACACAATTATTTGCATTATGAGCGGTAGTTTTACCCAGCGTGGTGATGCTGCAATACTTGACAAATACCAACGAGCGGAAATAGCTTGCCGTCTGGGCGCGGATATGGTAATAGAACTACCCACTATTTTTGCAATCTCCCCTGCTGACAACTTCGCATACGGCGCGGTAAAAATTATTGCTTCACTTCCTAATGTTGAGTACATTAGTTTTGGCAGTGAATGTGGAGATTCCACCCTGCTTACCAAAGCCGCATCTTTACTTGCTAACGAACCAAATGAATTGTCGATGCTTATCAAAGAAGCTCTCGCGGAAGGTTATAGCTACCCCAAAGCAAGAAGCCTTGCGCTAAGTAAGTATGGACAAGATAACCCTGAGTATGCCGACATTACTGACATTTTGGAAATGCCAAATAATATCCTAGGCATAGCTTATTTGCAAGCTCTTAAAAAATTTAATTTGTCTACAAAAATTCATACCATAAAACGCACAGTTGACTATAATAGCAACGATATGACCACAGATACTCCGTCAGCGAGTGCCATAAGAATGGCAATTAGACGGGAAGAATTCGAGAGAATAAAAGAGTGCGTCCCAGAAATTAGTTATAATTTTTTGAAAAAGTACAACACCAACGGCACACCGCTTGAAGACCTTTGTTTATTCAAAATGAAAGATGTAAGCGGTTTTGACTTGGAAAAATACTATGATGTAAGCGGTGGACTTCATAACCGTCTAAAACTAGCCGCAGCAGAGTCCGTAACTTTTGGTGAATTCTTAGAAAAGGCAAAAACCAAAAAATACACTATGGCAAAGATAAAAAGAATATCTCTATATACACTTTTTGATATCACTCAAGAAATGTATGACTTAGCAACTACTCTGCCCCCTTATGTGTACATTTTGGCGTTAAAAAGTCAGCGCAAGGATATTTTGTCGGCGGTAAGTACTACTTGTGAAAATGTGCTTGTGCGCTATTCCGAAATCGACAAGGTGGACAAAAACCTTAGATATTTAATAAAACTCGATTTTAGAGCGCAAGGCATTCTTAACATCGTTAACCGCTCCAATTATTTTAACCGCACAATGATTTTAGTTTAATTTTATACCACATTATCATTTTGCAACTTGCTTTGCAAAAAAGCTAAAAAAATGTCCAACATTGTAGTTATTTATTGGACATTTTTATA
>CAYJBW010000070.1:0-7383 GCA_964368255.1 uncultured Christensenella sp. | reverse complement strand
CACAATCAGAAATGCACCGCTATGCTATTGACCTAAGGAGTATGACTCAAGGTAGAGGTAGATTTAGTATGGAGTTCGCACGGTATGACGATGTGCCACTAGCGTTAGTCCCCAAAATTATTGAAGAAGAGCGCAAGAAAAGGGGCAAATAAAGTAGCAAATAGCGTTAGTCTCCAAAATCATTGAAGGACGCAAGAAAAGGGGCAAATAAAAAAAGCAAAGTAGGACGGCGAAAGCCGTCCTTATTTTTTGTTTAACAGCCAAAGTGGTATATTCAATTATACAGTAGGACATTATAGCGTTAGCTGCCTTTTTCATGGTAGTAATTGTTGTCTTAAATTAACCTTTAGCAATTAGCGGAAAACACACGAAATTATTATATTTAAGTTGTAATTATCGGATTTATGTGGTATCATATTTAATATTTAATAATGACAAATTATCTATACAAAAATAGGTGGTAATAATGAAAAGAAAGTTTTTAATATTTTTTACTGTAATTATGGTGCTAATTCTTGCTATCACGGTGGTTGCGTGTCAAGATTATACACCGCCAACGGACGAAACGACAGAAGATGAAGCAATAGCGAGAACTCAGGTTGTTTCTAACGGAACCTTTTATAATGCTAGTTCGACAACCAAAGATTCTTATGTCAAAGGCAGTGTAAATAGTTGGACAGCAACAAACGGCAGTATAAACACCACAGCAAGTGGCGTCACAATGGGAGTTATTGACCTAGCTAAGACAGATGTTTATACGGCGCAAAAAAGCAACTTTAGCGTAACAGACAATACAGATTTTACCAACCCCGGTGTGGACCCAAAAACACCTTTTGATACAGATGACGAAGGCAAAATAACAACAGAATTACAAGATACCAACGCACTAGTTATTGCTTCAACTTTGGAAGCGGGCAGTTTGTACTATACATCAAGTGCGACTATAACACTTAAGGCTAACAAGTATTATTTGTTGCAATATTCTGTTTGTTCACTAGTAGATACAACGGGAGTGGACGAAGTAGATAAGAGCAAAAAAGGCGCTTGGGTACATGTAAGTGGTGGCGTAGAATATGTTGACGCATCCATTAACACAAAGGGCAAGTGGGAAACACGCTACTTGTATATAGAGAGCAACAAAGACGCAGAGAAGACATTAAAAATTTCTCTTTGGCTAGGACACGGACCTACTCAAATAAACGATGCTAGCAACCCTTATATCACCAAGGGCGCAGTTATGTTTGACAACATTATTTGCAAAGAAGTAACTACCGCTACAGACGGCAAGTATGACAGCGGCAAAGAAACTACTCTTAACCATAATAACTTTGCTTTAATGGCACAAAACGCTATTTCCGAAAAGAGCAGTATTGGTTATGAAACGATGTACTATGTAACTGACACAAAATTTGAACAATTTAACCAAGCAACACCTACAACATCAGCGGCAAAGAACTATTTTTATAGCTTCCGCGAAGGTTCATACAGCAGTGATAATATAACAAACTACACCGTTGTTAAAGGAAAGAGCGATTTAGGTGACGACACCGCTCCTTCTTATCAATCTGCAACAAGCGGTATTGTTAATCTATCCAAACTATATTTAGACAGCGACAAGACCAAAGATACATATAGCAAACTTCTTAGCACAAGCTACACATTTAAGGCACCCACCTATGACGAGTGGAAAAACTTCCTTGTTGGCGATAAAGGCAATAGAACAATGACCACTCTTGACGAGACGAAAGCTCTAATGATTTATCACAAAGATTTGTCAGGAGCAGGCTTTACTTCCAAGAACAGTTTGACCATTGAGAAGAACGCATACTACGAAATAAGCGTATGGGTTTATGTGTGGCTAAATGTTAATGACAGCGGAGTAATTGTTCTCCCTGAAGGTGACAAACCTACCGAACCAAACAGTTTTAGCTCCAAGCAAAAGGCATACAACAGTGTTTATCTTGCTTCTAAGACGGCAGGGAATGACCTTGAAGGATATTTTGAGCTGACAGAAG
Source organism: uncultured Christensenella sp. (assembly GCA_964368255.1). Taxonomy (GTDB): domain Bacteria; phylum Bacillota; class Clostridia; order Christensenellales; family DTU072; genus CAG-1782. The sequence goes on along the minus strand of CAYJBW010000070.1, from coordinate 5,368 downwards.
AAGAAAAGGCAGTTATTAAGGACAACGCACAAGCTCCTGATTCCGTTACCGCTGTTGGGGAAATTGACACACTAATTAAAAGCGAATCATTCTTGGCAAGCGTAAAAACATACCTTGCGAATAATGGACTTGTTGGCGACAATGCGGACAGATATGACAACACAGAAACAGCAATGAAAGACATTGCCGCAAACTTTGTATTCCGCTACTTGAGAGATGTTTATATGGGAGACGGTATTGTGGCAGGTGATATTGTGGCAGGTGATGCCGATTATATAGCCTTCAAAGCAGTTACAGAAGAAAGCAACCTACTAAAGAATACCGACTGGACAGGAACCAGCGCGCTTATGGATAAGTGGGATACATTTGACGATAGCTTCATGGCTTGGTCAGCGAAGTATAACACATGGAAGTCCGCTAACAGCGAAAGCGCATTCGCTACAGTAAAACTTACTGGCGCAGGTGTGGAAAAGAAGGAAGATACAACCATTTGCAACAAAGGTTATGATGCAGAAGACGGCGGTTGGGAAAAAATCACATTCTATGTTCAAGGCAACCAATTGTCTTCAAGAAAACTAAACTTAGAATTTTGGTTCGGCGAAGGTAGCGCAACAGAGTACGAAACTCTTATGCTTGGCGGAGCAATATTTGACAATATCAGCATATTAGAGATAGAAGAATCAGTTGCAAAATCTCCACTGTACCAAAACAAATGGGATACCTTGTCCCCAATTAAAGAAACCGAACAACTGTCTGTTGGCAAACTAAATGCAAGCGGAGATACTGATGTATATTGGAAATCAGAACTTGCAGAAAATGTAGCTGCTTCTGACCTTGACAAAGTAAGTTTGGAAAAGAAAAAGAACAGTGAAGTAAACAGCGGACTTTTAGCAAACCAAAAGATTATTGAGAGTATAAAAATTGGCGCAGACACACTTGATTTGTATACCATAATACTACAAAACAAGGTGCCAACGGCTTCGATTTTGACAATGAATGCCGATGTAGATGATGGCGCACTTGTTATCAAAGCTAATACTGCATACCGCTTTGCTGTATGGGTAAAGACCGAAGGCATTGCTAAAGGACTTGGAGCCACTATCGACCTAATGGGTGGCAAAGACAAGGACGAGCTTGCAAGCATAGCTAGCGTTGCTACATTTAATAGTGACGAGTGGAAAGAGATTGCTTTCTATGTGCTAGGCGACATCGTTGATAGTAATTATATTAGCCTAAAAGTCACATTTGGTAGCGGATCTAGATTTTCCACCGAAAACTATATTGAGGGAAAGATTTATTTATCTCTAATTAACTATGCCGAGATTGAGTATAGCGAATATAACAGCAGTACAAAGAGCGGTGACGAGGTTAAGCAATACCAGTTCAAGAGCACCACAGCAGCTTCTAGCAGTGTAACAAATGGCAATTTTGCGGAAATAAAATACGCAGACACCAAAGAAGAAGAATTTAATGATGGCGGAAAGCTTACAGGTATTGGCGCAACATCTAGCTGGACAGCACTGAGCGCAAAAACAAACACCTACCAAAAAGTTGATGACCTATCTTACCTAAATGACGGCGTAGATAAGTACAAACTAACTTGGTCGGCAGTAAATGGCATAGACAAAACCGGCGGAGCGACAAAGCCGGCATTTTATGAAATTTATGCGCGTTTTAATGAAGAAGTAGAGGGCAAAACCACCACAGTAGAAAGACTTTGTGGCACGATAAGCGCAGTAGATGACAATACCAATCCTATTTATAATACTGTGAGCAAAAAGTTCGAGTATTCTATAAATATGGCAGGCAAAAGCCGCACTAGCTTTAGGATAAGAGCAATTAGCGAAGATGCTGTATCACTTTATAGCACATACACTGTACTTCCTAAGTCAGGAGAAGACGCTTATATTACCAAAGCCGCAAGTGAAGCATTTACCGCAAAAAAATACAGCGCAGGCACAATAATAGATAGCAAACTATTTGAAAAAGAACTAACCGATTACATCTCTCCATACAAGACCGCACTCAAGATAGAAAGTAACTATAATGTCGCTTATGGTCTTAAGAGTAGCAGCAATAGTTTGACCGCAAATAGTTATTACATTGTAAGTGTATGGGTAAAAACTTTAGGAGATGCTAAGGCATCGGTAACCCTAAGCAATGTAAGCAAGGTACTAACTTCTACAAGTGAAGAGAAGTATATTGGATATTCTCAAATAAACACCGGCGGAAAGTGGACACAGTACCGCTTCTATATAAGGACAGGCACCGCTTCGGGTTCTTTGGAACTAGAGCTAAGCCTAGGCAACCCCTATGCTGACAAAGTGTCACAAAAGGTGGATTCAAACACCGTTTATGTATATGACACAGCAGCACTTAGCAAAGGTGAAGTTTATTTTGACGCCGTTAAGGTTTATACCATTGACGAAATTGAATACAACAATGCAGTGGACGCTGGGGAATATAAAACCGACAAAACTGACAAAATGCACGACTTCATGTATTTATATTCCAGCGCGAAAAACCAGTACGCTAGTAGAATACTAGAAGGAACAATAGACTCTTTTGATGCTTTCACCGAAAGCACAGATAATAGCGAAACTTACTACGAAACAAAGAGCTATACTTGGACAAAGGCAACTAGCGCAACGGGTACAACTTTGTCAGAAAGAGTGCACGGAGTTTATAACTACAATAGGGACACTGACGAAAGGCTGCAATCTATTTATACGGTAGCGGAAAGCGGAGATGTGGACAAATATAACGCTTTTGCAGACTTTATGCCAGAGAACTTTAATATAAGAGAGTTCGTAAAAATGGAAGGGTACAACACACTTATTATGAGCAATAAAGTGCCTTACGGACAAACATATACTTTGGGAGAGAATGTCACTATTGACAGCAAGTCTTACTACAAACTAACCTTCAAAGCAAAGACTCTTATCGCCAAAGAAACCATAACTGACGGCAAAAAGACATATTCTACTGACGGAGTTAATGCGGAGTTTAGATTTATGCAGACAAGCTCGACAGAGAGCTACCAAAGTATTCTAATAAACAGCAAAAATAGTAACGATATATACGACTCAGTTACTTACGAGATGTATATCTACAATCCAAGCAGCACCACAAAATCGGCGCAATGGTCCTTTGTACTAGGTGACAAAGAAGTTGCAGAAGACACCTTTGGCTCTAAGCAAATGATAATTGGTATGATGGCTATTGACCAAGTATCACTCAGCAAAGTTGAAGAAGACGAATATTTGGCAAGCAAAACAAACTATGAACAGCTAAGCGACGCAGATAAGGCAAAGAGCATAGCTAAGATTTATGCCTACAGCGAAGACGAAGAGAAAGACCCAGAGCCAGAGCCAGAACCAGAGCCAGAAGAAGAGAAGAAAGATAGTATTTGGGACAGGGGAGATGCTTGGCTACTAATATCTAGTATCATTATTGGTGTAATAATTGTTGTAGTTGTTGTGGTAATGCTTATTAGAAGATGGCAAAAGAAACATCCAAGAGAAGTGCGCGGAGAGAACATAGTTAAGACCGAAAAGGAAATAAAGGTAGTTGCTCCCGTAGTTAGCAAAGAACAAATGCTAGAAAGTGACGAATATTCTGACGAAGTTGCTAAGCCAAAGTATGTACAAAGAGTGGTGAAAAAACCCGCTAAGAAAAAGAAAAAGTAACATCTAAGTAATAAAAACGCAACCATAGTGGTTGCGTTTTTATTACTTAGGCGCGTTTTGTCCGAAGTTTAATAAAGCCTTTTATGTCCACAAAGTCGGTAGCTATGCATAGTAACACATACATTGTAACTCCGCATATTACTCCCACAAAAAGCCCCAAAACATGCAGATTAGGTCCAATTAACGATGCGACAGATTCCGCCAAAAAGGCTGACGGGAAAATGTAAAGAATGACGGTAACGAAATGCTTAATAAAGTTAAAGCCAAAGCCAGTGTACTGCCTTAGTGAATATATGTTGAGAATAGATGTAGTAAGAAGGGAAGTCATTGTGGCAACAGCAACAGAATATATTCCGATATATTTTGGCAGAACATAAATTAGAACCACCATAAAAATATTGCCAACCACATAATTTAGAAATGCCCTTTTTTCTTTGCCAATAGAATTTAGCGCAGATTGCGTTAGTTGTGACAAGCCCATGGGTAACATCAAATACGCAGCAAATTCTAGATATTGTCCGCTTATGATGTCATTATAGAGCAGGGATGTTATTTCTCTGCCTAGCGCAACATAGGCAACCATGAATATACCGCTAATTAAAAAGGAAAAATTTAATCCGTTGTTTAGGTGACGGTTTAACTTAGAATATTCTTTTTTTATTCCGTTAGCACTCATTTCTGGGACAAGTACAATGGACAAGCTACCTATAAAGGAATTTGACGCTAGGATAAGCGGATTTGCCATGCCTGCAATGCGTCCAAAAGATGCCGTTGCTTGGCTTATCGACATCCCGTAGGTTATTAGTCGAATGGGCAGAATAATGGCAATCAGCGTGCCTAGAAGGCTACTAAGAGTGCGCATAGCGGTAACGGGAAGGGAGGGCAAAAGAATAGTTTTTAGGTCTTTGAGTTTTTCTAGCCTGCCACCTTTGGCAAAGTATATACATAGTAGCACAACGGCAACAACGGCGTCGCTTATGGTGAATGCCACAGCAATGGCAACAGCTCCGCTAATGCCGGCAACAACACCGCTTATAAATAATACGGAGAAGCCAATTCTTAACACTTCTTCCAAAGTTTCTGTAATAGAAAAAGCGGTAAAAGCTTTTTTGCCCCAAAACCAACCACGGATTACGCTATACATTGTTGTGGAAAGAAGAGCTGGAAGCATAATAAAAAAAAGTGGTTGAGCAAGAGAATCCGCAAACAAAAATCCAATATAATTCTTTAATAAGCCTAGAACAATGACTAGGGAAAGTGAGATACATATTCCCATAATTAGTGCGCTGTTTACCAAAGAAAAATTTTCCGTTTTGCCAAGCGCTTCTTGCTCTGCTATTTTGCGACTAAGTACGGTTGGAAGTCCCGTTGCAGAAAGAGAAGCGAACAAAAAAAACACCGATAGAGCTATTTGATAAAGCCCAAGCACTTCCGCGCCAAGTGTTCGTGACAGAAATATTTTGAAAATAAAACTAAGCACTCTGGTAAAAACTCCAAACACAGTAACGGTAGCGACAGCGCCCACAAATTTTTTAGGTTTTTTCATATAAGCTATATATATGTTAACAATATTAGTGGTATGCTTGACACAAATTTGCCGTTATACTATAATGAACTAAAGCAGAGTAGACAAGATGCGTTAAGTGTCACAAAATGGGATGTCGTTTGTGAACGAAAGA
>CAYJBW010000069.1:0-7438 GCA_964368255.1 uncultured Christensenella sp. | reverse complement strand
CATTTACTTCTATGACAGCTACTCATTCCGCTTTTTCGCTAGTATATTCGGAAGAAACTAATACCGCAGAAGAAATAGCTGAATATAATAATATGTCCATAAAAGCAACCCTTTTGTCGGACAGCGCATGCCAGGTTATAAACTTTGTTATGTTTGTTAATGGTGAAAAAGGCTCTCGAGACACCATAATAGCCACCACTACTCCTAATAAATTATACCCTACAGAAAATGTTGATTATGATTTTGTGTGTGATATTAACGATACTCTAGTAAACCAATCCTTATTGATTATTCATGGTGACGGTTATGTTGATAACATAAGAATAACAGAAGATATGTTAGGCGCGCTTGATACTTCCACTACAGGTAGCAAAGAAGTTACCATTACCTATGATATCGGTAAAACTTATAACGCTAAGGTCTTGGTTGAAGAAGGTGAACCTAGTATGTATACTAATCTGCCTAACTATGTAGCGTTAAACACCACGATTGAAGAATTCCGTAACGATACAGATAACAAAATATATTATGAGTCAGTAGGTTATGTCCCACTAAGCAATACAGAAGTAGTCATTGAAGGGTTCAATACATCTAGTGAAGGTGAAGTAGAACTTACTTTCAGATACCAAAATGGTACCGATAAAGCAACTATTTATGTTTATGACCCTGACAATTTGAAAGATAAAGAATTTTTCATTTATATTGATATAGGTGTAGCGAAAGAAGGAGAACTAAGTTTCACTGCAAGTACCACTCAAAGTGATGGTAATCCCAAAACATTAACGATGGAAGATGTCACGGTATCGGGCTTTGATAACAAAGTAGTCGGACCACAAGTTGTTACTTTTACTTACGGCGATTTGACTTACAAAAAGGTTATTTTTGTTTATGACGATGCCACAAAGAACACCGCTGTTTCTATAGATGTAGTAAAAAAGTCTGGTGATGGTTTGGATAGCATTTACCTAATTGATGGCGCGCTAGACTTTAGTAATCACAAGTTACAAATAGTTTATGTGGACGGCTCTACAAGCGATGTGGCGCTAACAGAAGCTATGTTCATTGATTATAGCGCAGCGGATTTGCAAAAAAGCTCATATAGCAAAAGGTATACAGTTAAACGCAAAATAGGCGATTACACTTACTATTGTACAGAGTACTTGCGTTCTGGCGCTCCAGTTTAGACTTTAATTTTATCTAAAAAATCAATTGCTGATTTGTACCAAGCTAAGGAACTTTTCTTGTAAGGGAGCAAATGCGAGCAATGGGTTTCACCCATATTATATGCTTTATATATTGTGGTCTTGACCCCGTTTCTTGCTAGCTCCTTTACCATTTCTTCCCCTTGACCGCCACAAAACAAGTCTTTGCCTGCCATAGATATGTAAGTTTCTGCCCAATTCTCGTTGACAAAATTTATGGGGGATAATTCCTTAAGGTGGTCGCAATTTTTCAAATTCTCTTCGTTTTTTACATCAAAGCCTAAAATACAACTTGCCAAATCATTAACTATATCAAAAGGCGTTTTCTTTCCTAGTACCTTCTCTAGGTCATACAATCCGCAAAACAGCGCTAAAGCTCTAATTTTCACTTTGCACTGTGGAATATTTAGCTTTTTTCTAACGCTACTGTCAGCTATGCTTGACATAGCGTGAGCAGCAAGATAGCCGCCGGCGGAATCACCGCTAACAACTATTTTGTTAAGGTCAAGATTGTATTTTTGCTCCAAAGAAGGTAAAAGATTTAATGCGTTAATTACATCGATGGTTGCATTTGGCGCCGGAAATTTGTGCGCTAAACGATAATTTATGTTGTAGACAAACCACCCTTCATTGGCAAAAAGTCTGCTAATGCCTATCCGTAAGTTTTTGTCACCGCCAACAAATCCGCCACCATGAATATTGACAAAGACAGGAAACTTACCCTTACGCTTATTTTCGTCAAACAGCAGGTCGGCAGAGTTGTACTTTTTGTTAATGTCGCTGTAAGGAACATTCCTAATAACTTTTACATTACTGTATAACCGATAATTCCTACGAAATTTATTGACTGTGTCACTAATCTTAAAAAAAACTCTCGCCTTATTCATCCTTCTCCCCTTTGCTTCTTTTATATTCTTTCACTGCTTCTTCGGCAATTATTCGTTCTCTTTCTTTATGATACTCCTCAATAGCTTTTCTCTTTATTTCTGCAATTTTTGCTGCTCTTTCATCATTTTCCGTTGATATTGGCTTCTTTGCTGACACAATTATTCTGACTACCAAAGCTGCCAAAATAAATGCTGATGGTATTATAATAACCAAGATTATCCCATAAACACTGGTTAAAAACTTATACATTTTTGTAAATACTTTGGTATCTTTGACAAGCAACGCTTGGATGTTTTCTATAGGCACAGCAGGGTCCACACTGGCATACTCACTGTCACCCTTAGTTAGCACCACATATCGCTCGTAATTGCTGTCAAAATGCACGCCCTTTACCACTCTATGCGTTATTGTCATACCTTGTTGCGCGCCATATTCCGCCACAAAAGTGATTATGTCCCCTTCCTTTACCTTTTGCTTTACTTCGTCTGTATCGTCAAGCAATTGACAAATAAGCACATCTTTTGCGCTTAGTGTAGGCTCCATACTGTCTGTTAGCACATAGTATAATCGATAACCAAAAATGCTTGGCTTTTTACCGCCAATAGTCTGCACTATTAACGACAAAAAAGCTATAACAACAAGTACGAATATGGCTGCTATAATAATTGATGATATTTTGCTTAAAATTGCTTTTTGGGGCTTTTTATCAGCTTTATCCGAAGATTTGCGCTGCTTTGACATTACTTGCCTCTCTTGACATTTTTATTTCCCTTTTTTATCTTGATAGACTTAGTTCTTTTCTTAAACTCCGTCCAAACTCGCTGTATCTCTCTGTCAAGGTCTTCTTCGCTACAATTCCTACCCATGGCGGCAAGCACTTCTTCCACCGTATCAATGTGAGTTGTTGCAATGGACTTTTCTAATAATCTCTTATAAAGCTCAAGTTGCTTTTTCTTTTGCGCTGTGCTTGCAACTACAGGAGCAAACTCCATTTTGTCAACCATAGTCAACTTTTCTAAATCCTGGTCAAACTTGATACGCGCGCTAAGAGCCCTTTCGCTTTGCCAATAAGCAAGCGTTGTCTCTTGTATTTGCATTAGTACGCGTTCTTGCATGTACTTAAGTATTTGTAATTCTTCTTCTTGCTTAACAAGCTGGCGTTTGTGCGCCTGCGCCTTTTGCTCGGTAGCTTCATTCTCTTGTTGCAACTTAGCTATGCTTTCCATTCTTCTTTGCTTGGACTCTTCCAATGCCTTCTTTTGAGCTTCTAGCCTAGCTTTGTTAGCTGCGTAATCTTCACGCATAGACTTTAGTTGCTTTTCTTTCTCGTCTATGTCCGCTTGAGTCTTCTTTATGAACTCCTGCGACTCTCTTATGCCATCTTCTAGCTTCCTCCGCTCTTCCGCCATGATTCTGTCAATTTCTTCTCTCTTGGCTTCTTCTTGCTTCTTCTGCTCTTCCAAAATACGAGCTTGCTCTTTCATTCTAGCAAGTTCTGCTTCTTGCTCTGCGGCAATACGCCGTAGCTCAATTCTTGCTCTAGCTTCTTCTTGACGCTTTTTGCGGGCTAAATCTCTTTCTTCTCTCAAGGCGAGCTTTTTTGCTTTCTCTTCTTCAAGAAGTTGTTGGCTAATTAGCTTCCTTTGCGCTACACTGTCTTCCTTTGCCTTGTTAATTTTGTATTGGCGAAGCACTCTGTCTATCGCCATATTTACTTTGCTTATATCGTTTACGCCAAGCGCTTTAGCATCCGCCATTTTGCGATAAATACTGCGGATTTCTTTAATCTCCATCTTGAGATGCGGAAAGTCATCGGGCACAAAATCATCAATATTCTTAGTTACATATTCGTCCGCTTCTATACGGTCTTTCTCTTGTGCCTGCTCCAAACTCTCCCCTGCTTCGCGCGTGTTTGCTATGCTCTGTAGTAGCACGGTATTAAGGAAAATAAGGTTGCGGTACTTCTCACTTAAAACTGGGCTAAGTTCCGATGTTTCGGTAACGGTTTCTATCTTGAAGTTCATTTTTTCTGTGGTTTCTATATACTGCCACAGTACAAGCGCCTTCTTAAAGTTGGGGTCCTTTAGAATTACATTAGTACGGGTAATTGGCGGACGAACCAGCGCGCAACTACGCATTTCTCGAGCAAAAGCGCTCCCAAGGAAGTCGCTAATAATCAAATTTATACGGGATATTCGCTCTACATTACTTAGTTTGCCAGTGGACTTTTGCATTACCACTTCTTCAAAGGGGAAGTTGGCGCTAGTCTCCATTTTGTAACGGACTCTGCTTGCTTCCACAGAGAATTCACTCTCTATATCCACGCTCAAATCTCCCGACTGGGCAAGCGCTTCTTTTATTGCCTTAAAACGGATATCGATAAAATCGCGTAGCTTTAGTAGCAGGGTATAAATAAAGCGGTTCTCATAAATCTCAAAACTTTCTTCCTTGCTAGTATTGAGTATTTTATTGGGCAAAACTGTACCGTTCTTGTCCACACTACTAATAAGGTTGGTGTGCTGAGCAAGGTGCTTAACACTTTCTACCGAAATGCTCCTTGCCAAACTTATGTCCACTATATCTTCTTCAATAACAATGAACTTTCTGGGGTTACGGACAATGGTGTCAAGAGCTACAATACAGTCTTCTATTGTATCAATCCACTCATCGGTGTAGTTCCTTTTGGTATAAACTTGAGATATTTTGTAATCGTTCTTACCGCCCACAATATCAGCGATATATTTGGGATACAATTCTCCTTGCTTAAGCAGGGTATTTATTTGATAAATAATTTCTTCATAAATCTTGTTTGATGCCATCTTTTACCCTTAACTAATTAGAACAACTTCTTAAGCCGTAATAAGTATTCTTTACATTCAGTCATATTCTCTTGCCCAAAACTATCACTTAGGTACTGTATGTAATCGTCTACTTCGTCACGAATATAAGCTAAGTTTAGTGACTCAAATTTACGCAAAATCTTGTTACAAAGCACATAGTCTAGTCCATCTATTTCTGTACCGCCACAGGCTACATACACCGGCACGAACTCTCTAAGCTGTTTAACAATACGGTTACCAAACGCAAGACGGAAATGCTCAATAACATAGTCGTCCATGTCTTCAAACTTCTGCAAGTTCTCGTCACTTACTCTGTGATCTATTTGCGCCTTCTTGAATAGGCTCTCAAGATATGTATAATCTACTGGCAATCCTTCGGTTAGCGGAGCATCAAAGGGAGCTGCTTTGGAGTTAATGGAAATGGGCATACCACGGTCATAAACTTTATCGGATATTGCGAAGGTCGAGTCGTCGTTGTTGGCAGTTCCTACATACCACATATTCTCTGGAAGGCGGAAACGCCCCTTAACTACATGCTTGGGGTCGCTTGGCCAACCGCTTGGCACTAAGTCAACTACCCACTGTTCACGGGATGGCATTTCTAGAATAGAAAGCATTTCTGCAAAGTAGTACTCAACACGGGCTATGTTCATTTCGTCTAGTACTGTTATGTATACATCTTTGTTGTATGTTGCATCATACATTGCACGAAGTACTTCTGTCTCGTTAAATCTCTTGGTAAATTCGTTGAAGTAGCCAAAAATTTCGGTACGGTCACGCCAAGACGGTTGTACTGCGGCTATGGTGGTAGGATTCTTAAGAAAGTGTCCTATACACTCGGGAAGTGATGTTTTACCTGTACCAGATATACCTTGCAAAATAATAAGTCTAGTTGTCGCCATACTCGCAAAGAACAATCTAACAATTTTTGGTTCATAATATAGTTTACGCCAAGGTCTTTCCGGGTTGTTTGCGGCGTAGTTACGGAAGCGGTCGCAAAGCTGTTCCAAAGTAAAAGTCTTGTCAAACTCTCTTTCTTGGTAGTCTTCTTTGGCATAATTTTCGTCAACTTCAGTAAGTTTGTAGAAACGGCTTTCGCCCTCTTTCTTTGCTGTACTTACATCGATATCTTCGCCTTCTTCCCCTTCTATAATGTCATAGCCTTGATAAGCTATCTTAAGGCCCAGTATTCTGTCCTTTTCCTTAGTGGTCTTAACAAGCTCTTTTTTGAGCGTGTTAATTTCGTCAACCAAATCTTGGTTAAGCACTTTGTCGCCGAACAACTTCTTAATTAGTCTTTTCCCAAAGAAAATAGCCAGCCAAAGCAGCACGCAAAGAACGGCAATAACAAGTATAAAACATGCTATCGCTCCAATCATAGCTCCAGTTGATAGTACAGGTTGATAAGTTTTGTATATTTGCACATATCTGGCAAAGTCGAACATCTGCACTAATGCACCCACGACACCGCCACGGTTGCCAACGGTGGAGTCGGAATAGAACAAGCCTAATATCCCACCGAAAAATACTTTCAAAAACTCACCAAAAAATTGTGCAAACTTCATATGTTATATCCTTAATTTTTATGTTGGCTCACTGTATGCTCCGCTAAATCTTAGCATAGAGAGTATAGCAGTGTTGCCAGAGTCGACATTCTCTATAGAAACGCCGTCATACCACGCCACAAGGCGCACGCTGACTGCGTCATTCTTGTTTACAAAAAATTGCAATGTGTCTGTAGGGTAACAAATATTGGTGGCATAAGTTGTGCTAGAGACTAAAGCGTCTCTTACTACCTTGCCATAATGTATTCCCGTAAGGTTAGTAAGCACCCCTTGGAAAATATCGTCAACAAATACAGCAACACATAGCTTACTTGATAAGCCACCGGTAATGCTGTACTCAACGGTAATATCTTGCCCAAAGGAGTCGCTCTTGTTGATTAGATAAAACGCACTTTGCGTCAAGTCTTGACTGTTCTTACAAACATACGGATGTGTAAAGTCACCGTCATACTGGTATTTATTATCGGTAGTACCCGTTACTTGGTTGTAAGTGGCTGTTTGTATGCCATAAACAAAACATTGGTTATTGTACCGAACATCTCCTAAGTTCTCGCCAATATTTGGGTAACCGCTTATTGCGAATTGGTCAAAAGTCGTTACCCCCACTGTGGGCGCAACAACGGGCATCATAGGGTAAAGTCGCCTGTTTTCGTCTTCAAAAGGGGCAGCGAAATCTATTCGGAAGCTCTCAGTATTATCTCTATCCCAAGAAATAGCTAGCTCCCCGCCTTCCACATCATTAGTATCCGCCATAAAAGAAATAGACGATACATTAACAATATTGTTGGCACTAAACCACGCAAAGGTAGCAGTAGACAAAGCGACAATCAATAACAAAATTATCAGCGTTGTTGTCATAAATAAGCTAGTATTGCGTATTTTCTTTAGCATTGTTTACTCCTAACTAACCTTTCTGTTCGAAGGCAAAGTCCATTCTTATAGT
>CAYJBW010000068.1:0-7447 GCA_964368255.1 uncultured Christensenella sp. | reverse complement strand
TTAGAAAGTAAGTATTAGAAAGTAAGTATTAGAAAGGAAGTATGAGAAAGTAAGTATTAGAAAGTAAGTAATAAAAGTAAGTATTAAAAGTAACTATTAGCAAATAAATAACACCAATAAAACAAAAAAGCTATCCGAATAGTATCAACGGATAGCTAATTTTAGTTATTAAACAATATTACATTTTTGTACGAATGGCATTCTTGATGATAGAAACATTAACTGGTGTTTCTGCTGTGCCAATGTTGATAACATAGCCATCAGAAGCTGCGTCATATTCTGTGATAACACCTACAAAACCGCCTATTGTCATTATTTTATCGCCAACTTGAATAGAATTCATCATTTCTTGCATTTTCTTCTTTTGTTTCCTTTGTGGAATAATAGTCATAACTATCATAAGCACAAAGAATGCTCCCAAAACAATAAACATGATGTAGTCTGTAAACGCTGACACTAAATTATTAAACATATATAAAATTCTCCTAAAATCGTATTTGTAAATATCTTACATTATTATTGACAAATTAGCAAGTAATATTAAATATTTTATTTGATTTTATAATTTTCCATAAATTCATTGCGAAAATCGAGCAACCTATCCTGCCAAATAGCTTCCTTTATTTTGTTAATTACGCGGTGTAAAAAGTAAATATTATGGATAGATAAAAGCCTGCCACCGAATATCTCGTCTGTGTTAATAAGGTGCCTAATGTACGCTCTGGAATAGTTACGGCAACAATAACAATCGCAACCGTTTTCTACGGGCCCAAAATCTTCTTTGTACTGTGAATTCCTAATAACAATATCCCCTTGCATGGTCATTGCTGTGCCGTTGCGCGCAACTCTAGTAGGAAGCACGCAGTCAAACATATCAATGCCCCTAACAACGCCTTCTACCAAACAATCGGCACTGCCTACGCCCATAAGGTAGCGTGGCATATCATTGGGGTAAAGTGGGCGAAGTACATCTAGCATTTCGTACATCACATTTTTGGGTTCCCCTACCGACAAGCCACCTATTGCTATGCCGCATTTTGCATAAGGAATAGTTTTTTTTGCGCTCTCTATGCGCAAATCCGCAAACATATTGCCCTGTATTATAGGGAAAAGCATTTGACTAGGGTTATTTGACACTTTATAACACCTGTCTAACCACCCAATAGTGCGGTCTAGCGCAACTTTTGCGTAGGCGTGGTCAACATCGGGTGCGGTACATTCGTCAAAAGCCATCATTATGTCGCTTCCTAACGCTTGTTGAATTTCAATAGACTTTTCTGGTGTGAAGAAATGTTTGCTACCGTCAATAAAGCTGTCAAAAGTACAACCTTCATCAGTGATTTTGCGCATTTTTGACAGTGAAAAGACTTGAAAACCACCGCTGTCTGTAAGTATTGGTCTATCCCAGTTCATAAATTTGTGCAATCCGCCCGCTTTCTTTATCAGTTCGTGACCAGGACGCAAATAAAGGTGATAGGTATTACTTAGCAGTATTTGTGAGCCAGCGTCCTTGACTTCTTCGGGTGAAAGAGCTTTTACGCTTGCCATTGTGCCAACGGGCATAAAAACTGGAGTTTCTACCACTCCGTGCGGTGTGGTTAACCGCCCAATTCTTGCCCCTGTTTGCTTACATTCTTTCAAAATTTCGTACTTGAACATTTTTTCTCCGTTATTACAGTAAAAGCACAGCATCGCCAAAGCTAAAAAAGCGATACTTGTTTTTTACTGCGTGATTATAAATTTCTAAAGTTTTTTCTCTGCCAATTAGCGCGCTAACTAGCATTATTAGGGTACTTTCTGGCAAATGAAAATTGGTAATTAGACCTTTTACCACCAAAAATTCATACCCTGGATAAATAAATATGTTGGTATCCCCTTTGCCTGCATGCACAAATCCGTCTTTATCGGCTACCGACTCAAGTACACGAACAGAAGTTGTGCCAACGGCAATTATTCTGCGATTTTCTTTTACTGCTTTATTGATAACATCTGCTGTTTCTTCGGATATTTCGTAATACTCGGAGTGCATATTATGTTCCAAAATATTGTCGACCTTAACAGGGCGAAAAGTCCCTAACCCCACATGAAGCAATACATTAACAACAATTATGCCCATGTTTTGTAGCTTATTTAATAAACTTTCGGTAAAATGTAGCCCTGCTGTAGGCGCTGCGCTAGAACCTTCCACTTTGGAATAGACTGTTTGATAACGCTCTTTGTCGCTTAGTTTCTCTACAATATAAGGTGGAAGTGGAACTTCCCCAACTCGTGACAAAATATCTTCAAAAACACCTTGATAAACACATTCAACTATGCGTACTCCGTTGTCAATAATGTCTAGTATTTTGAAAGATAGTTCTTCATTTGCAACAATTATCATGCCAATTTTGGCTTTTTTTGCGGGCTTTAATAGACATTCCCACTTAGTTAGGTCAATTCTTTTCAACAAAAAAATCTCGTACTTTTTGCCACTAGTATCATAGCCAAACACCCTGGCGTTAATAACTCTAGTGTTGTTTACAACTAGCACATCGCCTTTTTGCAAAAAATCGGGCAAATCGTGAAAAATCTTGTCTTGTATTATGTTTGTTTGCCTGTTGTAGCAAAGCATTCGAGAACTATCTCTAGGATAAATCGGCTTTTGGGCTATAAGCTCAGGCGGTAAATCGTAATAAAAATCTTGTTTTTGCATCAATTATAATCCTTCGTAAAACATATCCGTTGGGGGAGCAATTTTTAGGTGCTTATAACCGTTTGGGGTAACTACCCTACCGCGTGGCGTACGCGCAATAAACCCAAGTTGCAACAAATACGGCTCGTATATGTCTTCTATAGTGTTGGATTCTTCACCAGTTGAAGCGCACAAGGTATCAAGTCCGACAGGACCGCCGTTAAACTTTTCCACAATGGTTTTTAGTATATTTATATCAGTGTTATCAAGTCCTAATTCATCCACTTCCAAACTAGCAAGAGCGTTGTTTGTTATTGCCAAAGTTATAGTTTTGCTATCTTCGTATTCAGCAAAATCTCTCACCCTTTTCAACAGTCTATTGGCTATTCTTGGTGTACCCCTAGAACGCCTGGCTATCTCATATGCTGCCTTTTCTTCAATATCTATACCTAGTATTTTCGCCGAGCGATTAACTATTATTGCAAGTTCTTCCGCAGAATATAGCTCCAATCTACACACAACGCCAAAACGGTCACGAAGTGGCGCGCTTAGCATACCTGCCTTAGTTGTAGCCCCAACTAGCGTAAAATGCTTGAGCGTAAGTCTTATTGTCCTTGCGCTTGGACCTTTACCAAGTACCATATCAAGCGCATAGTCTTCCATCGCTGGATATAGTATTTCTTCCACATTGTGGTTAAGGCGGTGTATTTCGTCAATAAAAAGCACATCATTTTCGTTTAGGTTGGTAAGTATTGCGGCAAGGTCTCCTGCTCTTTCTATAGCAGGACCGGAAGTTATTCTAATAACAGAACCCATTTGGTTGGCAATGATATGGCTAAGAGTAGTCTTGCCCAGTCCAGGTGGGCCGTAAAGTAGCACATGGTCCAAACTTTCGCTACGCTTTTTAGCAGAATGCATAAACACATTTAGGTTCTTTTTTACTTTTTCCTGACCAACATAATCTTCAATAACTTTAGGACGCAAAACATTGTCGTTTTCGTTATCGTCATTTATTATTGTGGAGGAAATAATTCTTTCTTCTGTCATACTTTCACCTTAGTTTAGACTTCTTAGCGACAAAGCGATAAGTTCTTCTATGTTCTTGGCATCTACCTTTGCTTTCTTGACTGCTTTTACCGCTTCACTTTGTGTAATGCCCAGACTTCTGAGCGCGCTAACTGCATCAATCATATCTTTATCAAGCGCATCAAACTCTTCCCCAACTATTTCGCCTTGAAGCAATGAGCTATCTACTTCTAGACTGCCTTTAAGCTCCAAAATTATGCGTTCCGCTGTCTTTTTGCCAATGCCTTTAATCTTGGAAAGTGTTTTTGTATCCGCAGAAATTATTGCAATCATAAGATTTTTTACTTCTATCCCTGACAAAATGCCTAGTGCAACTTTTGCCCCCACTCCGCTAATTGTTATTAACTTTAGGAACATATTTTTTTCTTCTTTTGTGGCGAACCCATAAAGGTTTAGCGCATCCTCTCTTACATTAAGATAGGTAAAAAGGCAAACGGTTTGTTTAGTTTGTATTTGCGTAAGCGTTGTATTGCTGACAAAAATATTGTATCCTATGCCGTTATTTTCTAAAATAACAGAGTTTTCTGTGGTATCAACAATAATGCCTTTAATAAATCCAATCATATATTCTCCTATATTCCGAACAAACTAGCCAAACGGTTGGTCTGTGCGTGCGTTAATGCAACTGCTAACGCATCTGCCGCATCGTCAGGCTTAGGAATTGCCGTTAAATTAAGCATTGTCTTTACCATTTCTTGAATTTGTCTTTTATCCGCTCTGCCGTATCCTGTCATAGCTTGTTTTATTTGAAGCGGTGTGTACTCATACAGTTTCATAGACATTTTGTATGCTGTAAGAAGTATTGCCCCCCTTGCTTCGGCAACAAGTATTGCGGTTTTTTGGTTATTTTGGAAGAATAGTTCTTCAATAGCAACGGCATCGGGACGATATTTGTCAATTAGTATTTCCAAACCTTGTGATATTTTTAGCAACCTACAAGGCAAAGAATCGTCTTTAGATGTGGTAATAACCCCGTACTCTAACGCGCGACATTTGCCACAATTATTTTCTATTACGCCAAAACCGACTATTGCATAGCCAGGGTCAATGCCCAAAATTATCATACAATAATAATACAAAAAATAATCGTTTAAGTCAATCGAATAAAAATGTTATAAAACCTTAAATATCTTGTCATAAAGAACATTTCTGTCTTTGTGTTCGTTAAGTTCGTCCAAAATGATTTTTCCGCCCAACCCCATAACCAAAATGCGGTCAGATAAAGTGATAGCTTCTTCCAAATCGTGCGTTACAAAAATAGTGGTCTTTTTTTCTGATTTTATTAGTTTTTGGAACAGCTCAATTATTTGTTTTTTTAGGGAAATATCCAAGCCCTTGAACGGCTCATCCATTAAAAGAACGGGCGCATTAAATACAAATGCGCGAGAAAGGGACACTCTTTGCATCATTCCACCGCTAAGTTGGTGGGGGTACTTGTCGCGTACATCCCACAAATCAACTTTTTTTAGCATTTCGGTAATACTAACCTCTATTTCTTCTTTAGTAAGTCCGTTGTTTTTCAAAACATACTCTAAATTCTTGTATACTGTCAAATTTTTTAGCAGTCTAGTGCCCTGAAAAATATAGCTGATTTTGTTGTCGCCAACTACCTGTCCTTGATAGTCTGTTAGACCAGCAATTACATTAAGAAGTGTGGTTTTGCCGCAGCCAGACGCGCCCAAAATACAAGTTATTTTGTCCTTTTCAAAGTCTACAGAAAAGTTTTCTAAGACTACTAATTCGCCGTATTTTTTGGTTACATTTTTAATCTGCATTTTGCCACCTCACAACTATCTTTTTGACTAGCAAAACAATAAGTTCTAAGCTATAACTAAGAGCTATCGCAATAAGAGTATATGCAAGAAGCTGAGCCGTTTCTAGCTGTCCCCTGGCTAATTGCATAGCAATACCAAGTGAGTTCTTCGTTTGTGCAATAACTTCCGCAGAAATAATTAACTTAACAGTCAGGCTTATATTTGCCCGTGATATATCGAAAAAACTGGGCGCAATGGAGGGCAGATAAAGTGATATAACCATATCTCTTTTTCTTACGCGATATGCTTTGCTCATACTAATCAAATCTTTGTCAATACTTGATATACTACTAAAAATTCCCGCATACATCATAGGAAAAATAATGATAAAAGCAATCAAAACTGGACTAGTTTGCGGGCTGAGCCACACTATAGTAAGTAGTATTATACTCATGGTAGGTACTGCGCGCATTATGGCAATAAACGGTGAAGATAATTTATAAATTATCGGCAAAAATGCGCTTGCTATGCTAAGAATTACCGCGCAAACCATTGCAAGGAAAAAACTAAGAAGAGAACGAAGTAGTGTGTTTTTTATGGCTACATAAAAGCTCGCTTTGCCTAGTATAGAAAATAATTGTGCAAATGTCGTTTTTAAGGACGGCACAATTATTTCTATTCCCACAACACGGGCAAATATAGCCCATATCCCTATGATTATTGATAAGGATAAAATGGGATATATTAAGTTAGTGTATTTCTTTAGTTTTTTCATTATTTGTTTAGTCTAATGCTATTGTAACATAAAAACTCTCTGCGGGAAGCTTTCCGCCAATAAATTGTGCATTATTGCTCATCATTATTTCATAATAGCTTATCAAACTGCTCTTAACTTCGTTACCGCTTATATATCTGATGTTGCAACGCTCAATTATAGCAGTACTGCCAAAATTAACTAAACTATTGTTATTTTTTAGGGCTTCGTTGATTTCTCCAGTGGGCGTTTCTACAATGTAAGTGACATTTTTTTGCACTTCTTTCAAAAATGCTTTCAAAAATCCGCTATGGTTTTCTATTAAATTAGTTGTAGCAATTGTGCCTGCCTGGGGATAACCGTCATTACCCGTCTTTTTCTCCCACTCATCTTGCAAGTCAAAAAGCATTATTGCGTTTGCCTTAGCTACTGCCATAGATGCTGCTGGCTCTCCAAGCAGTGCAAACTTAGCAGTTCCTGCTTTTAATGCGGCTATTGCATCGCTTCCTTGAGCAATAAACTCTACATTTACATCGCTATAAGCATCGCCTAGTAAGAATTTTAGTACAAATTCTGGCGTACCGCCTTGACCTGTAACAAGTATTTTTTGTCCCCTAAGGTCGCTAATACTTTCTATTTGTTCTGTGCCAACAATATAGAGCACACCAAAAATGTTGGCAGCAACTAATTTTATGTCAACATTGTTAGAGTATAGTTTTGCTGCAATATTAGTAGGCAAAATTGATATATCTGCTTGCTTAGCAGTTATTTTTGCGGATACTTCTGCCGCTCCTGCTACTATTTCAAAGTTTACTTTGTAGTTTTCGTATTCAAAACCGCTCTTTAGCATATTTGCTACGGCAAGCGCAGGCGCGCCGTCTGGCACAACCACATTTATTTGTTGTTCACTTTTATCATTGCAAGAAATTAGAGCTATGCTTAGCGTTGCAAGCAAAGCAAGTATTATTGTTATTGCAAGAGTTTTTTTAATAATTTTTTTCATTTAGTCCTCCACTTCTACTGATGTTAGTGTTGATTTTACATTTACATGTTCTAGTCTGCCTAGTTTGCCAGTTAGCGCGCTAATTGTTTCGTTTTCTCCGCTGACAATTACGCTTAGAGTAGATATATTTTTCTTAGGCATTGGGATACCCATTCTTCCAACAATAATATCTCCATAAT
>CAYJBW010000067.1:0-7499 GCA_964368255.1 uncultured Christensenella sp. | reverse complement strand
ATATGGAGTATTGCGTTGACCCATTTAAGATAGGCGGGTCATTGCAGTCCATAGTGGCGGTGGATTCGTCCGGCAACAGCGCGCCATACAACTGTATTGATTGGACAAAGAACAAAGTAGTTATCACACTGAATAAGACGGTAAGTTTGACACCTACGCTTACGGACTTCGGCTCATATAATATTGTAGACAACCCTGACGGCTCTGTTACTCGCAACGGGAACATAAGCACATATGCGAAGTGGCAGTCCATACCTAGTGACACCGGTTCAGCAACAACGGTGGTGTTAGAACTGCCGGCAAGCAGTCGTTGTCAAATGGTATTTTTCCGTATCAGGAACTCTTGTGACGATAAAGTAATAATCTTTGGCGGCGGTGGGTTTAGTTACTTTGATGTGCGCCAAGACACCAGCGCGCCCATACTGAAGGCAATAGCATTCTCGACTAACCCGGCGCTTACGATAAACCAAATATCAAAAGACACCAAAGATATAGCGATATTCTATGAGTACAACAAAGACCCTAATACAGGGTTATGGGTATGGACAAGAACATCAAGTAACCAAGCTAACAATGTGTGGTCTTTGGGTAGTTATGTAACCAGGCAAATAATAAATGGGGTATTAACCTACACAGAAAATCCGTTGTATAAAGACGGTCTATATATGTATATACGCGCAACCGACACTCAAGGCACCGACGGAAGCGACACTCAAGAGAGCAGCGGAACGGGCTCGGGGATAGAGAGCATAAGGATAAGTTTGGGCGGTGTTGTGCAAGAGACCTTAGTAAGAATGACTAGTGCAAGAGCAGGGTCTAGGGTGTACAACATGATAGGCGGCGGAACCAACCCGACATATACAGGGCAGGTTAGCAACACAGATTACTACCTTCCATTAACGGGCGAAGCGCTGTATTGTAGCGATAAGGTCTATGGCTATATGTCGGCAGATATAACTAAGAGCTTAGCTTTCTATCTGTTAGATAATCAAGGAAACAATGTCAATATAGCGGTAACAACGGACTCTGCTGAAAGGAAGATAATGCCGGTAATTGACAACACTAAGCCGAGCGTGGAGCTAGTCGCAGCGACCTACGGCGGAGTAGATTACAGAGACGCTGAGACTGGTATGTTTTCAGGCAAGACCATTAGACAAGACTTAGATGTAACTTTCAAAATAAACAACGGCATATCGGGCGCTAAGTTATACTCAAGGCTACTAAATGATTACAATAAACCATTAGAAGACACCAGTCCGTACAAGGCAAACAACACTATAGGTGTGCCGTTCGGACTAATAACTTCGGCAACGGACTTTGTCGGGGTTTGGGTGGAGATACAGAACTACTCCAATGCCAGTACAAATGCAACATTCATATACCAAATCAGCAAAAACAAAGAAATAAGGAATCGTTATGAAGTACTGCTGGTAACAACAACCGGCGCGTTCTACTATATAGACTGCGGCAATATCTTTATTGACACCACCCCGCCGGTAATTGATGAAAGCAAAACATTCTTTACCAGAGCGAGCGATACAAAAAACAACTCGGATGTAATAAATTATGAGAACATAACCAAAGTAAATGAAGTGGTGACGGGGACTAAGTTCACCAACGACAGCATTTATGCTTACTTCCGTATTTATGACACAGCGAGCGGAATAAAGTCAGTTTATCACAACAACCAAGGCGTTCATAATGCCCTTAAGCAAGTTTCAGTTAGTAGGGTAGTCGGCGGAACATTAGTTACCGAATACTATTACAGAATGTTAATAGATGAATGGAACATGTATACAGTAACGGCAGTGGACAATTCTGACAACGAAGCTAAAAGCAACCAGTTCCAACCCAACATAGACAAGAGTGATGTAGAAGTGTTAATTAACGCCAACACAGCGGACGGCAACACCTATGCGATAGGTGCCGGCTATGTGTTTACCAACTCAAGCAAGGTGCAAGTAGTTATTACTGTCAACTACGGCAACAGCGGATTTGGCGGAATATCATACAGGACAGGCAACGGAGACTACTCACCGATATCCACAGGGGAGATATTTAATGTAGGCTGGGTAAAGACAGAGGGACGCAATCAGCATACTGTGACAATAGATTTTAAAGATGAGCAAAAGAACCTTTACTCCTTCTGCGCATACAACAACATAGAGAAAGACTACGCTACTGGCGGAACAAGACCAGTGGGTAGCAACACAATGAATATTGCGATAGACAAGACCAAACCGTCTATTGACCTAGACAGTGGTAATTATAACTATATTACAAACATTTGGCACGGAACGGGACAAATTCTTGAAGTGTCTGTGGGCGACAAAAACAGCGCGAACCAAGAAGGTTCTGGCATAGCGAGCGTAAGACTGGATTACAGCATAGAAGGTCAGGCGCAGGATGCCATAGATATGGAACTAAGTGACGCGTTGTATACCACAGGAATTCAAACACTAGGGCATTATGTAGATTATGTAATTACAATGACGGACAAAGCCGGCAATGTAGCTACTCAGCTTATTCGACCTAAGCTAGACACAAAAGACCCATTGTGGGGAAGCTATGGAAGCGACAATTACAAACTACAAACAGCGCTAGATAACATAGAATACACAGCCAACACATGGACAAATGACGATGTCAAGTCACTAGTTAACATGATTTATAGCATGAGCGGAGCAAAGCTACAATACTACCGTTCTAATATTGAAGTAACTAATCCCAGCGCAATAGGTGTTTGGTCGGATTTAGCTAGCGGAAAAAAAGCTTGGCCAACAACGACACCGCCTATTTCCGATGCAAAACTAACAAAGACATGGTCAGATGTAGAATATCTAGTTGAGATATTGGCGGAACAAAGCATAGCTCAGTACCATTATTTAAGAATTATAAGCGGAGCGGGCAGAGCAAGTACAGTGCTTAGCTTAGGCTGTATTAAGATAGACAAAGAAACCCCGACAATCAGCGTTGTATCGAAGATAAACGGCAACAACACAATCTTTGGGGACTACAGTGAAAAAAATGAAATTACCTTTAGTACTTGGACATCAAGCGACCTTACAATGAATGTGGGAAGTTCTTCTACTTTGGTAAGCGGTTATACCGTTCACTACAGACTAAGCAAAACAGCTCCTTGGAACCATATTGAGTATAACTACAATAGCATTGGCACCCAAATAACATACACATATGGCGCTACTGGTGGTGTGCCGAACGCAAAAGCGATGACCATGCTACACCTGGTTAACCAGAGTACAAACAAAGCAACTTACCAATATTACATTAGCAGTGGTTCTGGCATGGAGAGCGTGATTTATACGGTATCAGAGATAAAGATAGATAAGGCAAGCACCAGCTTATCAGTAGAAGGCAGGCGCAGTAACATATTTGGCACGGAGAATGGTGTACTATTAAGAACGGCAACATCAACGCAGTACTTATCGGAGCCACAAGCGAATAACTATACCATAGCCAATCCAGCTTGGGTAAATACAAATTCCGTAATAGTGGCAATAAATGTTGGCACTGTAAGTTATAGCGGAGTTAATCTGTATATTAACAACAATTTGTATGAAAGTTTTTACTATGGACAAGTCGCCATAACAAAATACTATGTGGTAAGCAAGACAACAGCTCTTAGTATTAGACTAGTTTCTGGCGCAGGAATTCAAAGTGCGACAAGCGGTAATGTCAAGATAGACTCCGACATACCCATTGTTTATGTAACCAAAGTGAACGGCACAGAGGCAAGCAACTTTGCCAAGGTTACAAACTACGCAGACAAGTGGTACACAAGCATGACCACCATAAACTTAGTTGTAGGCAGGTACATCAACAACAACGGAGTGTATACCTACCAAGAAGACACCGCAGCAGACAATGATGAGATAGTAAGCGGATACAAGATATATTATTACATCATAGAGAAACCTGAAGAAGGCTGGCGCTCTAACGACCAAGTGTTAAGCATCAACACCAATAACCTAGATGAGAACGGCGACCACACTGAAGGTGTTAGAAGGACCTATCTTTTCAAAATAGTGAGCGGTTCCGGCATGGAATACACGATTGGCGGAGTGGCAGTAAACAACATGGGCAGCACGGCAAAGACCGTGGCGGAGATTAAAGAAGAGCTTTATTGGTCTCCGGATGTTGAAAATGATATTAGAAAAGGACTAATTAAGAACCTTAACGACAATGACTATTACTATACAGTCAATGTAGACAGCAGGAACTTTGTTGTAACAGGCAACCACATAATGGCGCTTACAATGAGCAACGGCACGAGCTACAACTGGACGGAAAGCGCGAGCGCTAACCCTGTGTTTAGCAAAGATACGGTGTACAAGTCCAGTGACGGAACGGCAAGTGGAACATTTACGGTAAATACCGATGCAACCTTCAAGCGCGGAGACTACTTGAGAATAGCCTATAGCACAGGTGATTATGGATACATCTTCCGTTATGCAGACTATGGTAGCTATGACGGTACAGCCTGGAGTGGCAAGGTAACTAATACAAGCGCAAGTAACAAGGAAACAACGGGCAACTTTGAGTACAGCTTTGTAAACAACAACCTAAGCTACAATTCCTACTTTATGAAGGAGCTAACAGCGGAGTATGACAATGTGAAACTTTACTTGCAGTCAGACTTATCCGCTACAGTTGCGGCAAGTGCTAGCTACATTTACAAGAACGCTAGCGGAGCAAACGAAGTACTGTCATTAAAGTTTAATTATGAGTACAGAGATATGTCAGGCGCGTTAGTTGACAAGGACAGCTTGCCAGTAGGCGGATACATTGTTAGCGCAGTTATTAGCGACGACAACATTGATAGCTTCCGCTTAACCAACCCAAGCGCGTTACTACTAGTTAAGTATTTTACCGAGAAAGTAGAAGGTAGCAGCGAAGTAGCTAACAGCAAAACCAATCCGTACACTGTTTACAATGAAAACGATATTAACAGAATAAACAGTAGCTATTATGACAGCTATACAAAAAACGAAGGCGTATTTACCTTAGGCGCAGCAAAGAGCTATCTAAACAGCCATTACAAACTAAACGCATCTCTTGCCTTAAGTAGTAGTTTTACCGGCATAGCAGGTACCTTTAACGGTAGCTTTGACGGCAGTAACAACAGTATAACCTTAGCAGGCGGAGAGGCAAACGGCTATTACGGACTATTCCATGGACTAAGCGGAGAAGTATCCAACATAAGCGTGGGACTGGATGCAACGCTAGCCCTTAGCCAAGCAATTAGCGCAGGAATACTTGCTAGAGAGATAGTAAATGGCAAAGTTGAGAATATTTATATTAGCGGTAAGATTTCTATCCTGAGCGCAAGTTTAGATGGCAAGGTGGGCGGCATAGCAGGGTATATTAGTAACAGTACAATAGGTAGCGTTGGCAAGCCTGTTTATACCGATGTATCAATAACAAACAACGGCAACAGCATACAAAGCGCCTATGTAGGCGGCATGGTTGGGTATATGGACAGTGGCACAAAACTTAACGACACCTACACCTATGGCGACATTACCTTATACAACATAGGACTTGATTGCAAGGTAGGTATGGTATTTGGTAAGATTGCTTCCTATGTGACGGAAGGCAACCGCAACACATACTTCTTTAACAACTACTATTTAGAAAACGCCGCATTCATAAACGGCGAGAAGGTTGGTAGTTTTAGCTCAGACAATAGCCTGGTAAATGACTTAGCAGAGAGTTTCAATACTGTTAGAAGCAGAACATATGCTGACTTTGTAGGAACTAACACAGCAGGCGGAGAGGTGGGCGCAATATCGGTCAACAACAATGAGGTGCGCCATATGGTACTATCTAAGCTATACAAAGATATGAACCTAAAGTATATCTATGAAGTGAACGACGTAGTTGCATATGACTTTACCAGTGGCAAAGGCACATTTGACAGCAATTTGGTGATATCTAATATGAAACAATTCTTAATGCTGGATAAGTACAACACACTGTATTATAGCTTGAGCGAAGACTTGGACTTTGCTTCTTACCAAAGCTCGATAGCGGAGCATAGAATATTCTACGGCACACTAAACGGCAACAAACACACAATTTACAACTTTGGCAGAGATGTAAGTACAATTAGCAGTAGCGAGTATGGCTTGATAGCCAACCTTGACGGCACAGTGAAAGGCTTTATCTTTGACAATGTGGATATGGATGTAACATTTACTGGCAGTGGTAAACTTGCACTGGGCTTAATAGCAGGCACAATGGGAAATAGCTCTAAGGTGGGCGACATCATAGCACTTGGCAATATAGCAGTAAACGGAGCCAACGCTAGTATAGTTAATGTGGGCGGAGTAGCGGGCGAAGTTGTTGGCGGAAACATCTATGATGTGTTTGCGTTTAGCAACCTAAAAGCTACAGGCGACAAGGTTAACATTGGCGGAATTATAGGCACAGCGGACAGCGCTAAACTAGCTATTTACCATAACGGCATAGCAGACACCATAGGTTCTATATTTAGCATAGGCAGAGTGGAAAGCACATTTACCACTGACTCCAAAGCAGGCAGTGTAATAGGTCTAGATGTTAATTCTTACGGAGAGTACACTAATATATTTGCAATCAGCCAGAACGCATACAGCAACGGCGCGGAGATAAACAAGGCTGTAGGCAGGGGGAATGAAAGCTACAACGGCGAAAGCATGAAGCTAGTTTCCTTTACCGACCCTGACGAAGATATGAGAAAGACACTCTTTAGTGACAACACCAATGTGTTTAATACAGTGTTCGGGCATAGCGAAGACAGACTGTATCCTTTGGCAGGCTTTGGCACAACGAACGACAAGTTCTTAGTAAAGAGCAACGCAAGCGATACGAGTGTAAATGACTTTAGGTACATCAACCAAGCGCTATTTGCCTACTACAACATCGAAGGCGACATAACATTTGCCACAGGCGAGTTCCAAACCATAGGCAAGGGACTAATCTTTACCGGTAGCATAGACGGAAAGAACGCCGAGAGTGGCAGCGCAGAAGAAGGCAGCGTAAGCTCACTACTCAATGTAACTGACGCGCTAATTGACAACAACAAAGGCACAATAACAGACCTGGTAGTAAATATTAGTTACGCTAGCACAGCAATTCACCAAGCGGGCAGAGACTATGACTTAGTATTCGGCGCGATAGCCAACTACAACGAAGGCGTCATAAGGAATGTTACAGTAAGTGGCGACATAGTGATAACGGCACAGCCCATGGCGGCAGTGGTAGTATCAGGCTTTGTGGGCATTGACAACGGCGGAGTAATAACTGGGGACAGCAAGATTCAGAACTCCATTAGCGGACTAAACATCACAGTAAATGGCGGTAGCACAGTGTACGCGGGCGGATTCATCGGCATAACAGACGGCCAAACCGTCCTAAGCTACGGCATAGGCTCAGGTACCTTGACAATACAAGGCGCAACCAATGTCTGGGCAGGCACCCTGGTTGGTAGAGCCAAC
>CAYJBW010000066.1:0-7544 GCA_964368255.1 uncultured Christensenella sp. | reverse complement strand
ACTTAGCGGTTGTTTATAGCTAAAAAATGTATTTATATGGACAAAAACTACTTTATATGATAAAATTTATTATAAAGAATGAGTATTTATTAAGGACAAAATGAATTATTCACAAGAAAAGAACATTAAATACACAAATAAACTGCGCAAAGAGTTGCTTCCCCTTCTGCCTGATTATTGTGGTGACTTTATCGTGGGAATATCTATGAATACTACTATACTTACTCGCTATAATTATGCTTTAGATGTAAAGACTTTTTTAGAATTTTGTGTATCTGATAGCGGCAGATTTACTGGAATGGATATAAAATATGTTTCTTTGGCTGACCTTGACACATTAAAGGCAGTAGATTTTGAAAGATTTTTGGATTATTTAAGCAATTACCAATCAGGTAATAAACTTTGTCAAAATAAAGAAAGCGCCAAAGCTAGGAAGTTTTGTTCTGTTAGAGCGTTATTCCGTTACTTGTACACTCATGATATGATTAAGCAAAATGTAACAGAAAAGGTCGCCATGCCCAAACTACGCGAAAAACCTATACTAAGACTTGATGATAAGGAAGTCAACAGTATTTTTGAGAATTTTGAGTTAAATAATATATTTTATTCTGAAAATATGGATAGCTATAACAACAATAACACGAAAGTCCGTGATATTGCTATTATTACTCTCCTACTTAGCACTGGTATCCGTGTGAGTGAATGCGTTGGGATTGATATGAATGACTTGGACCTTGAGAACGGAAAATTCAATGTAGTTAGGAAGGGAGAAAAGTCTAGCATACTCTATTTACCCGAAGAAAGTATCGTTGCAATAAAAAACTATATAGAGTTCCGCGCAAATTATCTCAAAAAGAAAAAAATCAATCCAGATAGCATCACTGCGCTGTTTTTATCCTTGCAAAATAAAAGAATAAGCATCCGTGCTGTGGAAAACATCGTAAAAAAGTATGCTGGAGTGGTTGCCCCACTAAAAAGCATTAGTCCCCATAAACTTAGAAGTACTTATGGTACAGCTTTGTATCGGTCTACAAAAGACATATATATTGTTGCCGAAGTACTTGGTCATAAAGATATAAACACCACCAAAAAGCATTATGCTGCGCTAGATGAAGACATCAAAAAAGATGCAGCAAAGCTAAAAATATACAATGTTGAAGAATAGAGCTACTTTTATACTTTTTTGTCAATAAACTGTACAATTATAGCATTTTTGTGTGTATTTTATTTCAAAAATATATCTAATATGTAATTATAATTTTATTTTCGACACCTTTCGCTGTTGACTTTAGTACGCTTAAGTTATATAATTATTATGAACTTATAAAGGAGATTTTTTTTGCTATGGATACGGTTAATACCGATTTGCTTCGTGGGAGAGTTGATATTATAGTACTAAATGCGTTGAGCGAAAAAGATGGCTATGGGTACGATATACTTAACTATATCCAAACACGCACACAAGGTCATTACGAAATGAAACAATCTTCGGTGTACAGTGTGTTAAAACGCTTGGAAAAATCCGGACATATAAGCTCTTATTCTGGCGGTGACGAAACTAACGGCGCCAAAAGAAGATACTATTCTTTGACTGATACTGGTCGTAGTATATTAGAAAATGAAAAAAAAGAATGGAGTTATACTCGCACTTTGCTAGATAATTTGGTAAGTAAAGATGACTTTGACCTAAAAAATGATACTCCACCTTTCCAACCTTCCGACTTGCGCCCTTTAACAAAACGAGTATCTGTAACAACCGAAGAAGTTGAAGAATCTCCCGTTCAACAAGAAAAACTAGAAGAAATCGTAGAAAATCCGCAAGTAGAAGTGCTTAAAACTAATGCAGAAAGACCGCATATTGAAGTAGAAAAAACTAATTATTTTGAAGAAGGTCAATTGCCTCAATCCCCCACCGTAAACACTGTAATAAATCACAACAATAATCGAACAAAAAGTACTTTTGCGGAGATTTTTGGAGAAGTTAAGATAGAAAATCCAATGGTTGTAGAAAATAAAGTAGAAGCAGAAAAAATATCTACAAAACCAGTAGAAAAACAAAATATAAACCTTTATAAAGATGTGTTAGGTAGCATTTTTAAGGCAGAAGACACCAAGAAAAAGGTAGAACAAGAATCCTTTGACAGCATTGATTGTAAATACATATATGACTTAAAAGCTGTATTAAAAAATGAAGGACACCGTTTGAAAGAATATTCTCCAATGAGCAAAAGCGCAATAAAGTATATTTCTTTTAATAAACTGCTTAGAGATGGTTTACTTTTAACTTTTTTATTTTATATTATTACTATTTTGGTGCTGTTTCTTGCCAGAAATTCCTTTGAAATAAGCAAAACATCGTTATTTGTTCTTGCAGGTCTTGGACTAATTATTCCAATAGCCGCACTACTTATTTATTACCAAAATCCTAATAAAAAGAAAAAAGATTCTATAAATCTAAAACTAATTATCAATATTTCGTTAATTGTTTATTTGGCTGCTTTTATGATAACACTAATTGTCGCGCTACTTGTACCAAGCGGATACAGCCTAAATTCCCTACATATTTATGCGCCTTGCTTTGTTATGCTAATTATCCCCTTCTTTGGCATAATAATAAGCGTGCTACACAAGTCACAAAAGTATCACTTAAGTTAGAAATCTATATCTTTATCATTCTTAGAAACAATAACATCAGAATCTAAAGTAGCTTTAGCCAACTCCTTCTCTTTGCTTCTAGCAAGTGTTTGGAGTTTTTCATTATATTCATTAAATAACTCTGTGTCAGATTTTTCTGGTGGAACTTCAACGATAACGGGAGCGGTTTTTATGCGATAAATAGCATTTACATCCTTAATAATAGGTCTGCCCCTAATCTTCGATATAAGTTTTAGCATACCTTTTTCTATTTTTTCTGCATATTTCCACATCAAAATAAATACGCCAATAAATAGTATTGCTATAATAATCCAAAGCGCAATGCCCCACCCAGAGAATGGGATTGCCGTAATGTAGTCAACTAAAAATATTGTACCTGCTACATTTAGTGGGCGCGCAATTAGCTGTATTACTATAAATGCAGGATAACTCATTGTGGTAAGTCCTGCTATCATACACAAAACATCGTCAGGAAACATTGGGAAAATAAACATATAGACTAGCATAGCTTTGTCCCTGCCCTTAACAAGCGAAGTGTACTTTAGGAGCATTTCGTCCCCAACAACCCATTTTACTAGCTTTACTCCGAATGTTCTGCCCAAGAAAAACGCAAAAAATGAGCCAATCCATAAGCCAAAGCAACTAAGCAATAAACTTTCCCATGTGGAATATAGTGTCGCTCCCGCTGCGGTTACTATTGTGGATGGAATGGGAACAAAAGTTACTTGCAAGAACTGTACCAGTACAAAAACCAACTTCCCCGCAACACCATAGCTGTTTATTAGCGCAACTAGCTCGTCTACACTGTCAATCTTTTCTAAAACACCAGAATTGATTACTGCCGTTGCTACTGCTAAAAAAATTATAGAAAAATAAGTAAAAATAATTGTAAGCTTGTATATTTGGTCTTTTTTTAAGAATACTCCCAACATAAACAAAATCAGGTACAATCCTAGTACTGATATCATTGCAATTTGCACTGTAGAAGAGTATGTTTTGTAGCTAAAACCTAGTGTAATGGCAAGTGCAATTAAGCTAATAATAGCAATTATGAGTTTTTTAATTTGCTTCTTGTCCATCTATATCTCCTAGCATGATAATCTCTTTTTTGGCAAGCTCATCACACCTATTATTATATTCATTGTCACTGTGACCTTTCACCTTAACAAAATTTACCTTGTGTTTATCTAATTCTATCAAAAGTGCTTTCCATAAGTCAACATTTTTCACAGGTTCTTTGCCAGCGGTTCTCCAATTGTTTCTTTGCCAATTAGTAATCCATCCTTTAGTTAGCGGATCAATTGAATATGCGCTATCACTATATATTGTGACATCACACCGCTCTTTTAATTGTAGTAATGCGTTAATTATGGCGAATAATTCCATTCTGTTGTTAGTTGTGGACGGATAACCGCCAGAAATTATTTTTTCTTTGCCTTTATAAATTAGTATAGCCGCCCAACCGCCTTTGCCTGGATTGTTGCTACAAGCCCCGTCTGTATAAATATCTACATGCTTCATAGCGTTTCACTCATACTTTT
Organism: uncultured Christensenella sp.; assembly: GCA_964368255.1. GTDB lineage: Bacteria > Bacillota > Clostridia > Christensenellales > DTU072 > CAG-1782. The sequence goes on along the minus strand of CAYJBW010000066.1, from coordinate 3,348 downwards.
AGATTTTTCTCTGCAAGCATTCATGCCTTCGATAATCGTCTCTTCTAACTTGTTTTGGCGGAAAACTTTGATAGCTTCTATGGTAGTACCACCCTTACTGCATACGCTGTCTAGCAAAAATTCTAAGCTCTGATCTGACTGCAACGCAAGACTTGCTGTGCCAATTATGGTGTGCAAAGCGAGTTCTTTGCTGTCTTGATAGCTAAGCCCCCCTTCCATACCGCCTTTTATCATCGCATTGGCGAACATAAACACATAAGCAGGTCCACTGCCACTTACCGATGTCACTGCATCAAATGTATGTTCTTCCACTTCAACTACTTTGCCACATGCGCTAAAAATCTTCAAAACAAAATTTTTATTTGACGGCTCTATATTGTCAAAACATATTGCAGATACACCCTTGCCGATTTTGCACGGAGTATTGGGCATAATTCTAACGATACCGCAATTAGTGTTAATTTTACTTTTTAGCGTAGAAATTTTTACTCCTGCCATTATACTTAGTATTGTGTTTTTTTCAGTAAAAGTCACTTTTTCGCATATTGCAGCGTAATGTTGTGGTTTGACAGCAAACAAAATGAATTCTGACTCGTCTATCAGTTCTTGAGCTGAAGCAATGTTAGCAATATTGTATGGTAAGCTATTTACCTTCTGGCTGTCAATATCAAAAACAGCTATTTTATTTTCTGAAATTATGTTAGATGCTACTATGCGTGAAAGTATTGCTTGTCCCATAACGCCTGCACCCAATATTCCCAATGTGTATTTCATAAATCTCCTTCAATATCTTGACTAAAGTACAAGAATACTATATAATATCAATGTTCTAGGGGAGTGGCTCAATGGTAGAGCAGCGGTCTCCAAAACCGCTGGTTGCGTGTTCGAATCGCGTCTCCCCTGCCAAAGCTTCGACTTTTTTTGCGGAGCTTTTTTTATACCTTAATGTTATCGTTTCTATCAATTATTCTATCACCATATTTTTTGAATATAGGCTTAAGCGTGGCAACGAACTCCACAACCTGTTGTGGCGCTCTGCCTATAAAGTTGTTTGGCTTGACCAAGTGATCAATTTTATTGTGAATATCGGTAAAATTATTGTCATTTTTTAATCTCTTTAACAGGTCGTTGTCCTTGCCAAATACTTTAACCTGTTCACCTGCTAGCATAGAATGCGTTCTAATAATTTCGTGTAATTCTTGTCTATCTCCACCCATTTTGACACATTCCATTAGAATGTTTTCTGTTGCCATAAATGGAAGTTCTGCTTTAACATGCTTTCTGATAATTTTTTCGTAAACGACAAGCCCGTCCATTATGTTCAAATATAGTTCCAAAATTGCATCTACACCTAAGAAAGCTTGTCCCATAACAATACGACGGTTGGCAGAATCATCCAAAGTGCGCTCTAGCCACTGAGTAGACGCTGTTATTGCAGTATTCATTGGTAAGCTAACAACATATCTTGCGAGTGAGCCTAGCCTTTCTGAGCGCATAGGATTCCGTTTATACGCCATAGCAGAAGAACCAATCTGATTCTTTTCAAAGGGTTCTTCTATCTCTTTCATACTTTGTAGTAGCCTAATATCATTGCTAAACTTGTATCCGCTTTGTGCAATTTGGCTAAGAACTGACAAAATATTATAGTCCAATTTGCGTGTGTAAGTTTGCCCTGTTACCGCAAAAGCTTTGCTAAATCCCATTTTAGCAATGACTAGTTGTTCCAGTTTTTTAACTTTCTTACTGTCATTATTAAAAAGCTCCATAAAACTTGCTTGTGTGCCAGTAGTGCCCTTTACTCCCCTAAGTTTTAACCCATTTTTAAGGAAAATTAGGTTTTCATAATCCAATAACAAGTCTTGTAGCCATAGCGTTGCTCTTTTGCCAACTGTTACTAGTTGGGCAGGCTGTAGGTGTGTAAATCCCAAGGTGGGCAAATTTTTGTATTTAATAGCAAAATTAGCTAGTTTTTTCATTACGCTAACAAGTTTGATTTCCAACAGTTCTAGCGCATTTTTATAGACTATAATATCCGCATTGTCGGTAACATAGCAACTTGTTGCACCAAGGTGAATTATAGGTCTTGCAATTGGACATTGGTCGCCGTATGCGTGTATGTGCGCCATAACATCGTGTCTAAACTTTATTTCTTTGACAGCTACCGCATCAAAATCAATGTCTTCTAAATGCAATTTCATTGCAGTAATTTGCTCATCGGTAATGTCAAGACCTAATTCCTTTTGGCTTTCCGCTAAAGCTACCCAAAGTTTTCTAAACTCAGTTGCGCGCTTTTGTTCAGATAAGGTATAGCTCATCTCTTTGGATGCATATCTAGTTACCAATGGATTATTATAGACTGTATTCATTTTTACCTCATAATTGTTGTATAAATTGGTAATGTACCCTATTATAGATATGAAGCCACCTAAAGTTATAGGTGGCTCCAGTTTTTACTATTTTACAAAACTATTTATCGTCTGATTCTTCAAAATTAAGTTTGAACAAGTCACCTAGAGTAACACCTGAACCACTAGAAGAAACATATTCTCTTGGCTCTCCGCTATCATCATCTCTAAACTTTCTAGTCCTTCTTTCCTTCTTCTCGCCTTTCTCTTGACCTTCTAGGCGCTTATTGAAGTTAGCTGTACGATTGCTTGGCTTTTCTTCTTTGTTTTCTTCAATTACTATTTCTTCGTGTGGAAGTTCTGGCAGTAGCTCTTTTATGCTCAAAGTAATTTTATCATTATCATAACCAATTACTTTTACTTGTACTTCGTCACCCTCTTTAAGAGCGTCGTTAGCGTTTTGTATCCACTCGCGGTTGATTTGGCTGATGTGAACAAGTCCGTCAATGCCAGGCTCTAATTCTACAAATGCTCCAAACTTAACAATGCGCGCTACTTTGCCGACAACAACTGAGCCAACAGGATATTTTTCTTGAGCAATCTCTGTGGGGTGCTTTTGTAGTTGCTTATATCCTAGGGATATTTTGCCGTTCTCTCTATCTACAGTTAGTACCAGGAAATCATAGTTTTTGTTAATTTCTAGTACTTCGCCTGGATCGTTAATTCTCTTTTTGCTCCAGCTTAAATCAGAGTTATGAACTAGTGCATCCATGAACTTTAGACTAACAAAAGCGCCAAATGTGGTAAATCTTTTTACTTTGCCATTAACGATGGCTCCTTCATATACCTTTGCCCAAAACTCTTCTTCTCTTGCTGATTTTTCTTCTTCAAGTATAAGTCTTTGGCTAGCAACAATTCTTTTGTTATTGCGTGGTCTTTTTGTGCCATCTTCAGCAATTTCTTCTTTGGGGGGCAATGCGCGTAGTCTAAGGGGTTTATTAAC
>CAYJBW010000065.1:0-7569 GCA_964368255.1 uncultured Christensenella sp. | reverse complement strand
CATAAATATATTTTTTTGTAAATTACAACGGTGAAGTTCTTGGTTTATTTGCTGTTCTGGGGTATTTTTCGTGCGTTTTCTTTATTTTTTCTACAATAACGAAGCTTCTTTCGTACTCGTCAAGTAGTTTGATTTTTTCCAACTTTGTGATTTTCCCGCCAAGTTCTTTAAGCGCGTTGTTACATAAATCTATCTCTTCTTCCACTTTTTCACCCTTATATGCTACAAATACTCCACCAGTTTTTAATAACGGCAAAGCATATTCCATAAGAGTAGGCAACGGGCTTACGGCGCGCGCAATCACGCAATCGTATTTTTCTCTGTTTGTTCGTCCTTCTTCTTCAATTCTAATATGCCTGGCTGATATGTCAACTAGTCCTAACTGTTCAATAACAATGTTAAGGAAATTTATCTTTTTGTTGACACTGTCAATTAGTGTAAAATTTAACTTAGGCTGCATAATTTTTAGGGGAATGGAAGGAAAGCCCGCTCCGCTCCCAATATCGATTATTTTACCCTTTTCGGGCAAATATTTATCCCCCAAAACACTGTCAATGAAGTGCTTTTTTATCACTTCCGTTTCTTCTGTTATTGCCGTTAAATTGAACTTTCGGTTATATTCTGCCAAAAGATTAGCATACAACAAAAACTGTCCTGCTTTGTTACTGTCAAGACTAATTCCTGCGCTATCAAAAAGCTCTATAATTTTTTCTACTGTCATTTGTTCTTTTGCATGTGCACCATAAGTACCACAATATCCGCTGGATTTACGCCCGATATTCTGGATGCCTGGGCAAGGGAAAGGGGCTTAATTTCATCCAACCTTTGTCTTGCTTCCATTCTCAGTCCTTCCACTTTGTTGTAGTCAAAATCTTCTTTAAGTGTGTGTGATTCCATTTTCTTTAGTTCTTTTATGGACTGTTGTTGCTTGCGAAGATAGCCTTCGTATTTTATTTCCGTTTCTATTTGTTTGAGCAAAAACTTGTTTTCTTTTTCATAACTAGGGTCTATTGCTACCAAATCCTCTGTTTCTAGCGTACTTCTTCTAAGAATTTCTTCTCCGCTAATTCCTCCCTTGGGCACTGGCTCGAACTTCTTTGCAAAAACATCGCTACACGCTTGTGGGGAATAATGATTTTTTAGCTTAGTAATTATCTTTGCTTTTTCCGCTAGCTTATCTAAGTATTTTTGATACCTAATATCGTCTACTAGACCTACATCCCTGCCCGTTTGCGTAAGTCTTATATCTGCATTGTCCTGCCGTAGGTACAGCCTGTATTCCGCTCTGGATGTCATCATACGGTATGGTTCGTCCGTTCCCTTGGTAACTAAATCATCAATCATTACACCAATATAGCTTGTATCTCTAGTGAAAACAATTTCTTGCTTGTTTTCCAAATAAAGCGCTAAATTTATGCCGGCAACAAGTCCTTGCCCTGCTGCTTCTTCATAACCGCTACTGCCGTTTATTTGTCCAGCTAAGTATAGTCCCTTTATTCCCTTAACAGCCAGGGTGGGGAGTAACGCTTTGGGGTCTATGCAGTCATATTCTATTGCATAACCGTATCTCATTATTTTGGCATTTTCTAGCCCAACTACGCTATTTAGTATGCTTTCCTGGACATCAAAGGGCAAAGATGTGCTTAATCCTTGCACATACATTTCGTCAGTGTTTTCCCCTTCCGGCTCCACAAAAACCTGGTGTCTGTCCTTGTCTGCAAATCTAACAATTTTGGTTTCTATTGATGGACAATATCTCGGTCCTGCGCTCTTTATCATGCCATTATAAAGGGGACTTCTGTGCAAATTCTCCCTTATTATTTGGTGCGTTTTTTCATTGGTATAGGTAAGATAACATAAATGAGAATTATTTATATCAAAGTCGGTCATTTCGCTAAAGGGATAAATTTCTTTGTCCCCTTTTTGCTCTGTCATAACCGAAAAATTAACGGTGCTTTTTGCCACTCGCATCGGCGTACCCGTCTTAAATCTTACAATAGGCAGTCCTAATTCTTGCAAGTTCTTTGTTAGTCCTTCCGCCCTTTGATAACCGCTAGGTCCTACTTCTTTTAGATAATCTCCGATAGTTATTACGCTATTTAGATAAACTCCGCTACAAACAACCACCCCTTTGGCTCTATATTCATCACCAAGTGCGGTCTTTATACCTGTAACAGTGTTGTCTTTAACTATTATTTCTACTGCTTCACCCTCAAGTACGGTTAGATTTTCTTGCTTTTCCAACCTTTTTTTCATTTCCGTGTGGTATTTGTTTTTATCTATTTGGTTGCGCAATGAGTGGACTGCCGCCCCGTTGCCCAAATTAAGCATTCTGGACTGAATGGTGGCGATGTCGGCAACTATCCCCATCTCTCCCCCAAGCGCGTCAATTTCTCGCACTATATGCCCTTTCGCGGTACCGCCGATGTTGGGATTGCAAGCCATAAGCCCGATGGCATCAAGGCTAAGGGAAAGTAACAATGTCTTGTGTCCTTTCCTGGCTAGTGCAAATGCGCTTTCTATGCCGGCATGCCCGCCCCCTATAACCACCGCGTCAAAACTTTTCATATGTTTTACCTGTCAATAACAACGGTGATTGGACCGTTAAAATCAAGCATTAGCTCCATATGCTGCCCGAACTTGCCCGTTTGAACGGACACCTGCTCGCTTAACTTTTTTACAAAATAATTATAAAGTGGCTCACTTATCTCACCTTTTGCGGCAAGAGAAAAATTAGGCCGACAACCGTTTGTGCAGTCGCCGTATAAAGTAAAATTGCTAATAATTAGCACTTCGCCCTCTACATCTTTTACCGACAAATTGAGCTTGTCATTTTGGTCATTAAAAATCCTAAGATTGGCTATTCTGTTGGCTACCCAGTCGATTTTTTGGGGTGTATCGCTTTCCAAAAACCCGCACAAAACAAGCAAACCTTGTCCTATGCTCCCCACAACCTTTTCATTAACTGTCACGCTTGCTGACCTTACTCTTTGTACCACGCACCGCATTTATTTTTACCTATCCCTTATTTGCCCACACAAAACTTGGCAAATATCTCATCTATTACGCTTTCGCTTACATCCCTGCCAGTAACTTTGCTAATTTCGCCAAGCGCCTGTTTTATATCTACAAGCACGCACTCCGTCGGCGCGCTCCACCCGCCAAGCGCTGTTTCTATGTTGTTTTTGCTTTGTTCTAGCGCATAAATATGCTTTTCATTGGTGAGTATTGTTTGACTATAAATTGCTTCTCTATCAATAATTAACATTATTTGGTCTACAATTTCTTGTATGTTTGTGCCCATTTTTGCGCTAATTTTTATGCCTTTTTTTTCCACTTTATTTATATCAATCTTATTGGCAACAAAAATTACTTTCTTATCTCCAAAAAGTTTTTCTATCTCTATTTCTTCTGAGCTAGTTTGCGTGGTTGTATCTTGTACAAAAATCACAATATCTGCGCTGTTTATCGCTTTTTTTGCCCTTTCTATACCCATTTCTTCAATAATGTTGTCGCTTTTTCTTATTCCTGCGGTGTCTACAAAGTTAATTTTTATCCCTTCTATCTCTATGCTTTCGCTAAGAATATCCCTTGTTGTGCCGGGTATTTCGCTCACTATCGCTCTGTCCTTTTTAACTAGCGCATTTAGTAGTGACGACTTGCCAGAATTGGGCAAACCAACTATTGCAACAAAAACACCTTCTTTCAAAATTTTGGTGTATTTTGTACTCTCTAGCAGTTTTCCTATATACTCTTTGCAGTTTAATAGCTCTTTTTTTGCCAGCGGTTTGTTTTCTTCCAATTCTTCTGGATAGTCAAGGAAGGCTTCCAGTATTGCCGTCACGCTAATTAGTCTTTGTTCAACTTTCGTTAGTCCCTTGCCAATTTCCCCTTCCATAATGCGGTAAGAATTATTCAAATCGCTCTCGCTTGTTGCGTTTATTACTCCATAAATTCCTTCCGCCATATCCAGTGTTAATTTGTCATTTAGGAAGGCTCTTTTTGTGAATTCGCCTGGCTGGGAAGGGCGCGCGCCCCTTTTTCTTATTTCTCTTACTATTTCTTCGGTAATAATTTTCCCACCGTGGCAATGAAACTCCACCACATCTTCGCCAGTATATGATTTAGGCGCCCTGTAGTATACACAAAACGCCTTTTCTTGAAAGTCCCTAACTTTAACTCTGCCTAAGTACATTTTATTAGGAACTATATTATTATTAAAATCTTTATTATCAAAAATCTGTATTGCAATCGCTAAGGCCTTTTCTCCGCTAATCCTTATAATATTTATCCCTGACGGGCTTGCTATTGAGGTAGCTATTGCAACGATGGTATCCATTTATCTAAAATTTTCTGTTGTTATAACCGTAACTTTTGGTGCGTGACGGTCCTTTCTTGCGAAAATCACTAGCTTGTCCATAGCTAATAATCTCACAATTGGGCACGATTACTACATGCCTATCCTTACCTTCTCCGTCCGAACGGGTGGTACATTCTTCATTGTTCTGCAAGGCAAAATGTATTATGCGTCTTTCATAGCTGTTCATTGGCTCAAGAGCAATCTCTTTTTTAGCAGAATATGCGTTCTTCGCAAGTTTGTTTGCAAGTGCTGTAAGCGTTTTTTTCCTGCGCTCACGATAAAAATCCGCGTCAACTGTCACTCTTATCATGCCTTGCCCAGTTTTGTTTTTGTTAACAAATTGGCTTACAAGGTATTGCAATGCGTCTAAAGTTTCGCCACGGTGTCCGATATAGTAGTTTGCTTCGCTTCCGCCAATATAAAAGCATAGCTCATCCTTAAACTGCTTGGCATCCACCCTTGCTTGTACGGGCATATAGCTTATTATCCCTTCCAAAAACTCCTTGCCTAATCTCTTTTCTTCGCTATCAAATCTCTCTTTTCTTTCATAGCTTTCCCTTTCAAAACTTTTTTCTTTCTTTTCTTCGTCTGCTACATCAACTTCTTCCACTTCTTCAAACTTCTCTTGCCCTTCTTTAGCAGTAATTTTTACTTGCGCCTTAGAAAAAATACCCCCCGCGGAAATAACTTCTATATTTGCTTCTTCTTCAGTCAAATTGAGTTGCTCCAGTCCGTTTTTTGTGGCTATCTCTACACTTGATGCCTTAAAAATATTATCCATGTTTTTATGCCGTCCTTATAAATTATTTTTTTACAGTGGTTGATAAGATCCTGTCCTTCTCCTTAGCATCTATTTTTTTAGTTACAATATTATAACCTAGGTTAAACAGTGTGGTAAATGCTGTGTTTATAAACATATACAGGGTAAATGCAGCCGAATAGAACAACGCAAAAACTAGCATCATTATTGGCATAAGGAACTGCATCAATTTTGCTTGGCTCTGTTGCGCCTTCTTTTGTTCTTCTGTTTGTCCGGCAACAGTGGGTTGTTCTGGTGGCTTGTTTAGCTTCATTGATATCATATTAAGGGCAAATACAATAAGAGGCAACATCAAATAACCATTCCACCTTGTGTTGTATTTCTCCATAATCGGGCGCATTATTATTTCATACTTACCGTCGTTTGCTGAAGTAATATTGCTTTTGCCCATTCCGCTCCCTGCGAAATCATCTACGCTAGGAATTGGGTTCTTCCAAGAGTCCGCAACAAATATATTAACGGTGAAAAGGAACCGCTCTGTCTCGTAATTTGCTACTACTGCGTCTTCTGCTTTCTTAATAGCCTCATTAACAACTTGAGTTTCTGTATAATTAACACCGTCTCGAACAAACACAACGGTTTTTACTCCTTCCACCGTTGTTTCCGTTCTTTCGTACAATGCAATTTCTGCGCTTCTAGCTTCTTCATAGACTACAGACAAATTCTCATATGTCCTTTCATTATACATTCTTACTGCTGAATTAAATCCGCCGAATATAACAAAAAACACAACAAGTGTAAGAATCATGGGAAGGCAGGCGCCAAAAGTGGAATAACCATGTTCCTTGTAAAGCACTCTTTGCTTTTGCATAAGCAGTTCTTTATTATTTCCACACTGTTTGGTTATCTTCTCTAGTGCGGGCTTCATGACTTCCATTTTTTTTGCGTTTTTTCTACCCACATTTTTTTGCCAAACATCAATGGGAAGAACAACTATCTTTAGGAAAATACTAAACATAATAACTGTTATACTGAACGCGCTAAAAACACCCCAGCTGTCCGTCCAGGTGGATATCCATCCGTATAGGCTATTGATAATTAGTTTTCCTATTCCATCGCTTATCGCGTTTGCTGACAGTAATGTCATAAAGTCCATTTCGCACATCCTTTGAAGTTTTCCTTAACAGGGTCAAAACCGCCTTTTCTAAAGGGATTACACCGAAGTATCCGCATTGTTCCCATGCCTATGCCCCTAGTGGCGCCATACTTTTCTATGGCGTCAAGAGTATACATGGAACAGGTTGGCGTATAAATACATTTTGCATTGATAGCAGGTGATATATTTTTTTTATAAAACAATAAAAGCTGCCGTAAAATGTATTTTATCAATTTATTTCCTTTTTAAGCACCCCTGCTTTGTCTAACAAATATAACAAATCTTTGTTAATTTGGTCGCTAGTAAGCTCACTACATGCTTTTTTTGCCACAATAACATAGTTATAATTTTGATCAATTTGGGGGATTGATAGTCGGAATCGCTCTTTAATTCTTCTTTTTACCCTACTTCTTACAACGCTGTTTCCCACTTTTTTGCCTACGGTAATACCTACCTTTAGGTTCTGGGCGTTTACTTTGTATAGAACCATAGACGGCGCCGAAAAACTCTTCCCCTTTCTGTAAATGTAATTAAAACTACTACTTTTATTTAGGCGATAAACTTTCTGCATATTTTATGCCGATAAGCTAGCTCTGCCTTTATTTCTTCTTCTTTGTAGTACATTTCTGCCTTGTTTGGTTGACATTCTTTTTCTAAAGCCGTGTACTTTACTTCTCTGTCTTTTCTTGGGTTGGTATGTTCTTTTCATCTCTATATCCTCTCTTTTTAATTTGCATAAATAGCAACCGCTATTATACTATACAAAAAACTACATTGTCAAACACATATTATAATATATATAATATTTGCTCCTTGCTTATCTTCACTTAGTCTACTTGTTGCTAATTATTCCGCCATCTTCGTACATAACCTCATAAATGCCCGAACATATTAGTGAGTATTTGAAACTGTCTTTATTTTTTGTGTATTTGTTTAGTGGAATTTTATAAATTCCGTTAATTTTTTTCTCTTCCAGTTTGTCATAAATAAGTGTCTTTGAAGGGTATTCTTTGAACACTTCTTCAATGGTTTTTTTCCATACTTTTCCGTACTCTTTATGATAATAAATATTACTTTTATCCACTATTTTTTCCACACTATAAAAACCGTCAATGTTGCTGTCTAAATAGCTTCTAAATATGTTCTTAATCTTTCTAATAGTCTCCGAATTTTCAAAGTTGTAAGTATAATATTCGCCGTTTTTACTGCTGTGAATAAGTATTTTTTCATCCTGTCCAAGCACTTCAAAAATTCGGCTTTTGTTGGAAAAATAAGGTGTAATTTCCATTATTA
>CAYJBW010000064.1:305-7846 GCA_964368255.1 uncultured Christensenella sp. | reverse complement strand
TTTCTTCCGTTGGGATGAATATAGTCTTCCATCCAGATTTTTGAGTAATTAAAGTAATTTTGATTTTCTAATAGTTTTCTTAGCATTATTGTCGTATCTTTGGCGGTAGAATATTGCTCACCGGAATTAGGTAGTCCAGTTGCGTTGCAAAATAATGTGTTGTTCATGCCAAGAATTTTGGCATAATCGTTCATATTTTGCACAAATGCGCTAATAGAGCCAGCTATTCTTTCGCCAAGGGCGGTGGCTGCATCGTTGGCAGAACTTACAGTAACACCTTTGATCAAATCGCTTACAGAATATTTTTCGCCTACATCCAAAAACATTTGCGAACCACCCATTCCTGCCGCATAATCGCTTATAGTTATCATTTCGTCATAGCTTAATTTTCCTTCTTCGATGGCTTTATATGTCAAAACCAAAGTCATTATTTTTACCATACTTGCTATAGGACGCTTTGTGTCGGCATTCTTTTCTAACAAAACTGCGCCAGTATCATATTCAATAAGATACAAAGCTTCTGATTTTGTATTAGAAACAAAGCCGTTTTCACTAACTAATGCTGATGCTGCACCGAAAATGGGTATCGTCGATAAACTGCAAAAAATTGCTATTATCATAATCACTAATAAAACTTTTTTCATAGGATTCTCCTTGGTAATAGCTTTTGAAATAACAGATAAATTATTCTAAATTACTAAGGAAATTATAATAATTACTATGGATAAATATGTAAATGTAAGAATGTTCGTTACAATTAAGTGTTTTGAAAGTATTTTTTGGGTACCGCGCCAATATATCTTATAAGGGATAACGCGAAATGCTTTACGATAATTGCAAGGATATCCAATAAGGTCAAAGAGCCTAATCATCAGCAATATTATTAGTAATAGATTGGCAATAAGCAGGGGTAGCCAAACTAAAAATAGTAGCAAATACCCTGTTATACCATCTAGCATACAAGATACAAACATATACCCCAGGAAGGTCTTTACATAAAGAATTATCAACGCAAAATTTAATATAAAAGTACAAAAAGTAAGTGTAAGCAAGAAAGTGATTATGCTTATACAGCTTACAAATAGCAAGGACTTTAAGTAAAAAGTAAAACAATTAAAAGTTTTTGCGGATATTTGTGTGATTATATTACCGTCAGAATATTTTAAGACAAGCTTTCTGCCTTAGAAAAGGCTAATAAAATGCCAATAATTGCGCAAATTGTCGCAGTAATAGCTATCCATTTGTTATACTTAATTAGTCTTTTTGCATCAACATAAAGTCTTATTATATAGTTACGAAGTCTACAGAGCATACTAAAAAGTATGCTCTGTTAATGTTTTTATGCTTACTATTGTAACATCCAATCGATATATATACCATATCCTTTGGTTGGATCGCTAATAAAAACATGAGTTACCGCACCAATTAGTTTTCCGTTTTGTATTATTGGCGAACCGCTCATTCCTTGTAAGATTCCACCAGTTTTTTGCTTCAAAGTGCTGTCAACCACTCTAATTACCATGCCTTTTTCGGAAGGTCGGTCTTGTTTTTGCATTTTTACTATTTCTATTTCGTACATTTCTGGTGTTCTTTTGTCAATAGTTGTGTAAATATATGCCTTGCCCATCTTCACATCATGCCTACTTGCAACAGGTATCTGCACAAGGTCTGGCAGTTTGTTGCTGTCATATTTGCCAAATATACCACAAAACATATTACGGTTAAGGATGCCTAGCGCTCCATTTTTTAGATTTATATTGCCTTGTAGCTCGCCGGCTTGACCTTCTTTACCAGCAATATAACCATTTATATCACAGCTATAAATTTTGCCTTTTTGATAAATGTCGCCATAACCATAAGCATCGGTAATCAAATGTCCAAGAGCGCCAAACTTATAATCTTTGGTTATATAGGTAAGCGTTCCTATCCCTGCGAGATCATTTTTGACCATTAGCCCTATTTTTAGAGCATTTTGAACCAAGTCAAAAACTGGCACTACAACAATTTTTAATAGCTCATTGCCACGCTTTATGCTAAGAATGATAGGCTCTTTTGAGCTAGCTATAATTTCATTTAGCGCCATCATATCTTCAAGAGCCATTCCGTTTGCGCTCAAAATAATGTCACCTTTTTGTATACCGGCTTGCAGAGCCGGAGAAAAGCTACCGTTTTTGCTAGTGACTGAAACAAGTTCACTCACTATTAAACCTTCAGTTTTCGCCACAATACCTATGGGACTTCCCCCTAAAAATACTGTGTTATCGTCTTTTGCATAAGCAACATTAGCCGAAATTGTGGATGAAAAAAGAAAAACCGCCAATAATATAGCGGTGATAATGGAAAAAATAGAAATTCTCTTAAATACTCTCATAATACTCCTTTGCCTGCCAAAATTAGTTTGGAATTTGTGGCATTGGAATATTAGTTTTTGCGTTGCCAATTACTGGCATAGTGCATTACTTCGCATTTTTATAGCTATTGGCCCAAGATTTTAATTCTTTTGCGCCTTCTAGTCCTGTTTTACTACCAACACTAAATCCGCTAAGTCGCATAATTTCTTGTAAGGTCTCATTTTCGTCCAATTCTTTTACAAAAGTAAGAGTTTTGTCCCCTACAACATTTTTTTCTATCAAAAAATTTATATCTGCCATGGAAGATAATTGTGGCAAGTGAGTAATTGCTATTACCTGCCTGGATTTAGCTATGTCGTAAAGCTTGCAAGCAACAACTTTGGCAATTACACCGGAAATACCAGTATCTATTTCGTCAAAAATTAGCGTGTCAATATCGTCTAGTTCCGCAATGACATTTTTAAGAGCAAGCATAAAACGGCTCATTTCTCCACCACTCGCTATTTTTGCAAGCGGTTTAAGCGGTTCGCCTAAGTTTGGCGACAACATAAATTCCACATAATCCGCGCCGTTATTGTTTAGGGAATTGATAATATCTTCAGTAAGTTCAATTTTCACTTCAAAAATAGAGTTTTTCATACCTAATTCTATCAAATTAGCTTGAATTACCTTTTGAAACTTTTTAGCAACAGCGCACCTTTCGTCATGCAACTTATGTACAAGATTCAGTAATTGTTGTTCCAAATCAGTCCTTTGCTTAGTTAATTTTTCGATTGTTTCGCTTGCTGTGGTCAGTCTGTCTAGCTCTGCGGTTATACTTTCATAAAATGCCGCTACATCAGCCGTAGTTTTGCCGTACTTTTTCTTAATATTCCTAATATCATCAAGCCGACTTTCTATGCTTTCTATATCCATTCTGTCAGTATCGCTTGAATATAGCATGTCACTAACGCTTCCAGCAATGTCAACAAGCTCAATTACTGCGCTTTCTAGTCTAGTAATAAGTTCTTCAAAATTGTCATCATATTTTGCAATGGAATTAAGTTGACTTAGAGCTGTCTTGAGAGTGGGAATTCCGCCCATATTATTAGCCCCGTCAATGTTTTCTAAAGCATCGCTTAGCGTTGATGTAATTTTTTGCGCGTTGTAATAACGCTCACGCTGGCTGTTTAGTGTTTCTTCTTCGCCTTCAGTCCAATTTACCCGTTCTATTTCTTCAATTTGGTAGGTAAGAATATCAATTTTCCTTTCTCTTTCCGCTTTTGTTGAAAATTCGCTTAATTTATTAGTAATGTCGCGAAATATTGCAAGTTTATTTCTATATAGTTCTAAATTGTCACTTAAATTGGAACTATAGGCATCTAAAAGTTTGATATGATTGGCAATTTTTAATAGTGATTGGTGTTCGTTTTGGGAGTGGATATCTACAAGCAATGCAACAACTGAGCGCAAAGTAGATAGATTAACTATACGACCATTTATTCTGCATTCGCTTTTGTCTTGTGTCATCAGCCTGTTGACAATTACTGTTTCGTCATCGCATTCTATGCCAGAATCTTCTAATATATTTTTTACAGCTTCAAAATTAGCAATATTGTCAAAGACTACTTCCACTCTGGCTGTAGTTTCGCCGTGACGAATTAGCGTTCTGTCTGCTCTATCGCCTAGTACAAAGTTAATTGAGTCAATAATTATTGACTTTCCTGCTCCAGTTTCTCCGCTTAAAATATTAAGTCCAGCCTTAAGTGGCAAAGAAAGCTCTTGAATTAACGCAATGTTTTTTATGTTTATGTAGGAAATCACCTTACATATACTCCTTTAGCGTATTGTAAACATGGGCAACACTTTCTACATTTTTGACAATAACAAGTATGGTATCTTCGCCTGCTAATGTACCTACTATGCTAGTTAAATGTAGTTTGTCTAGTAGCAAACAAGCAGCATTTGCGCTACCTTCGTAGGTTTTTATCACAATTATATTCATTGCGGTGTCCATAGAAATTACCGATTCACGAAAAAGCGTAGATAGTTTAGAAATTTTTTGGTCAACTTTTTTTACCGCATAACGGAATTTTTTAGCTTTGCCAGCTACTTTGATAAGTCCGATATCGTTTATGTCGCGCGATACTGTGGCTTGCGTAATGTCGAGCCCCATCTCTTGTAGCACAGAAACTAATTCATTTTGCGTGGAAATCTCTTGTTCGGAAATGATTTTTGTAATAAGTTTATGCCTTTGTTCTCTGTCCAATTTTTACCTCACATAAGTTTATGCACAAATTATAACCCATATTGTACTTTTATGCAATATTATTTGTATAAATATAATAAATATTCTTGATTTTTATTGATAAAAGGATGTGGTGCGGAAATGTAGTTAACAAACTGAAAATTTATGCTTTTTGCAAACTCAATTATTTCATTTACTACCTTTATTTGTGTTTTTATGTCTTTAACTATACCGTTTTTGGTTAGCTCTTTTTTACCACACTCAAACTGTGGTTTAATTAGCGCAACAACTGCGCCATTATCAGCTAAAATATTATATATTGGCAGTAAAACTAACTTTAAGGAGATAAAAGATACATCAACAACGCAAAAGTTTATATCACTTTCAAAGTCATTTTTAGTAATGTAGCGAGCGTTTGCTCTCATAGTAACTACTCTACTGTCATTTTTTATGTAATCAGGTAAGGCACACTCAGCTACATCTAATGCGTACACCTTGTTTGCGCCGTTAGATAACAAAAGCTCAGTAAAACCACCGTTTGCCGCGCCGATATCCAGACAGTTTTTATGCATAATGTCAAGATTAAATACATCAATGGCTTCTTTTAACTTTATACTGCCTAATGATGCTTGATAATTACTAACAATTTCTATGGAAGAATACTCATCAAAAAGTTGTGAAGATTTGTTTACTACTTCCCCATTTACTCTCACAGAGCCAAGTTCTATAAGATTTTGCGCCCTGGTTCTTGTATCGACAATCTTTTGCTCCACCATTAGTTTGTCTATTCTAATCATTGTTTTGGTCTGTAAAAGAATTCTATAATTTTGCCCGCATAAATGAGTATATCTTCAGAACGATTCATTGCCATTGTCTTAAAAAATGCCTTGCCACCTACAGTAATTGCGGCAACAATGCTAACAAGAATAATGTTGATTATTATCGTGTTAAATCCGCCGCCCATTGCAGCAAGTTTCATAACGATAGCGGCCGTGGATGTACCGCTAATAATTCCTGACATGTCACCAATGACATCAGTACAAATATTTGCTACTTTTTCTGCATTTTTTACGAGTTTTACGGCAATTTTGGCGCCTTTAACTTTTTTAGCAGCCATAGCTAGAAGCGGCGCTAGGTCACAAGATGTGGCAGCAACGCCTATTGCATCAAAAATTATGCTAATTGTAATTAGCAAGCATAATACAAGAACAGAAATAATTAAATTGGATTTTGAAGAAGTTATCTCAGTAACAAAACTCACAACCAAAGCTAGACATAAAGTAATAATAGTAATCTTTATCGTCCAAATAGTGCCTTTAGAAAGTTTTTTTCTTACTCTATTTGACGAATTAACTAATTTATCGTTAGAAACAGTTTTATCTTTAGAAAAATTTTTGTTGCCCTTTTCCGGACTTAACTTTGTCATAACTCCTCTTATAAAAAAATTGGTGGCATTAAGCTAAGTAAACCTTGCGTCATAGGTTCGGTAGGATTTCCCCACAACCCACTCGCCGTCACCGTACGAGCAGTTTCCTTTTAAGAGTCGCGCTGCCTGATTGCTCAGAGCAGAACCGAATCGCCACTTAGAACACACTATAATCCTTAGCTTACAGTCTAGAAGTTTTCCTTTTCAGATATCAAACAGTTTATCCTCTTTTGCAGACCTAGTTTCATCCGTCAATAGGCGAAGCTCATTGGCCAACGAGCTCCTCCGTGATACGAAATCCGCTACATCCACTCAAGGCAAGCTACTCTGCACACAGATATTGTTTACCGCATTGCAGGTTTAATCCTATTCAGTAGAAGAGTGATTACTTCCGCCAATATAGGTCTCCACGAAAATGGGTCGGCTCCAATATGCCATTATTGAACGCCCATAAATCTTAACTCCCAGCACCAGCCCTGATTTGGGCAAACAAGGCCAGCACAAGAAACTTCATCGATATGCTCTTTAACGGTCTTTTAACCCCGTCTTCGACTGTTTGGCACCTGACTAGAATACTGTGCCACCATACTACTAGTATATTAGCATATCTTGCAAAATAAATCAAATAAATTGATTATATTTTGCGTTTCGAAAGAAAACTGCTAAAATCTACCAATGTTTTTGCATCTTCATAAGCTGATAAAGACTTAGTTGCGCTAGCGCTTAGTTTTTCTAGCATAGACTTAAGTCTTTCTTCGCCCATTATAGCAAGATATGTATTATTTTCATTTTTGTGCCTATCAAGTAAATCATCGCTTAGTTGAAAGCAAAGCCCTACCGTTGTCGCAAAATTAGCTAAATCATTCATTTTTTCTAAATCATTAGCAAGTAGGCACGGTATCATTATGCTTGCGCAAATTAACGCGCCAGTTTTTTTCATATAAAGTTCCGTTATAGTCGCTTCGTCAAACTTATCTAGACTAAACTCTAGTGCCTGACCGCCAATCATACCTTCTCCGCCAGCGCATTGCGCTAGATATTTTGCCGCCGCACCCATTTGGGGATAGACAGCAATCGTGTCAATGATGTTTTCGTAAGCTAGATTAAGCAAACAATCTCCTGCAAGTAGCGCCATTGCCTCCCCAAATACTACATGATTAGTGGGCTTTCCGCGCCGGGTGATGTCATTATCCATACAGGGCAAATCGTCATGAATCAAGCTATAAGTATGGATACATTCTAGGCTTATTGCAAAGGGAAAAATTACTTCGTAATCTAGTTTTAGAAAGTCCGCAGTGAGCATCATAAGCACGGGGCGCACTCTTTTGCCCTCAGTAAAAAGAGAATATTCCATAGCTTCATATAACTTAGGCGGATAAAAGTCCTTTTTGCTTTGCAAAAATTGGCGAAGTTTGCCTTCAAATATCTCTTTTTTGCTAGTCAATATCGTCTGCATCGTCAATCTCCAACTCAAGTTTTGATAAGTCCTTGTTGAGAAGTTCTATTTTACCTTTGAGTGTATCAAGCTCTACAATAC
>CAYJBW010000064.1:0-295 GCA_964368255.1 uncultured Christensenella sp. | reverse complement strand
AGGAGTAAACCTTTGGCATAAAGTTCTATACTTTCTTCTAGTGGCAATTTTTCGTCACTAAGTTTTGTAACAATACTTTCCAGTTCCTTGATGTTTTTTTCGTACTTCATTTTACCTCCAAATTCTTAACTAAAGCGGTTATTTTGGTATCAGCTCCGACAATGACTATTTCGTCATTTATCGCTATATTTTTAGCATCAAAAATAATTTTATTGTCTTTAAGTATTCTAAAATAGCCCATATTTAGTAACTTTGTTGGGCTAATAGCGTCCAATCTTGTCAATAAATCTTGTAT
>CAYJBW010000063.1:0-8037 GCA_964368255.1 uncultured Christensenella sp. | reverse complement strand
GTGGACGAAAGTTCCGCACAAAAAATGATTGCTAAAGCACTAGAATTACTGTAGTAAAATAAATAGAGATAACAAGCAAAATAGCGGCTAAGATGCCGCTATTTTTAATAATTTACTAGTAGTTATTATAATTCTTACTCATCAAGCATACGACCCATTTCAAAATAATAACTGATTCTGGAAGGCCGTGAAGGTATCAACCTTGCTACTACACTATAAAGAACTACTGCCATACTTGAACCAACTATTGCCGGTGTGTATGCACTATCAAGGTTGATAGGACCACCGATTTGTGTTAGCAAGGTAGCAATCATTATACTAAGCGCGCTTGCGATAAAACCGTACTTTGCGTTACGAGTAAACACAAAGGCTAGTAAACCTATCATTAGCGCATAAAAAATATTGACATAACTCCAAAGCGCGTTATTAAAGTATGCACTTAATCTTGTTGCCCCATATAATAGTCCTGCAAGAACAATTGTTATAAGAAGACACAAAAGACGGTTTGCCATTTTGCCGCGAAGCAACCACAGGAAGAACACTGCTACAAAGAATAATGCTGTACCCAAACTAAAGTAAAAATTCCCGATGTTGACTGCTGGCAAAAAGTTTAGCCCTACTATTGTTGCAAAAACTAGTACCAAAGCAAGTACTGGAATATTAAAGTCCTTTATTGCGTGGTTTCCTATACCGATGAGAGCAATTACTCCCAATACTACTAATATTACTGAACCGATAAACATAATCAATCTCCTTTTATCCCTAGAATGTGAAATAAAATATTTATTATTCATCAAATTTTGGTTTTGGGGCAAAAATGCTTTACAAAACCCGACAAATTACACTATAATAAATAAAATATATTTATATAAATAGGAGAGTGTATATGGCTAAAATAACTATTGCAAAAGAAACTTGCAAAGGTTGTGGTTTGTGCGTAATAGCTTGCCCAAAAAAGATTTTGCGCCTATCAGATGCCGTTATAAACAAAAGCGGCTATTTTGTTGCGGAGATTTTTGACCAAGAAAGTTGTATAGCTTGTGCAAACTGTGCAGTGATGTGTCCAGACTGTGCAATAACTGTGGAAAAATAAAACAGCTAGAGTAAATACTACTTTATGTAGGAGGTATAAATGAAAGAACTGATGAAAGGCAACGAAGCTATTGCGGAAGCGGCAATAAGGGGCGGATGCAGAGCGTATTTTGGTTATCCCATTACGCCACAAAACGAAATACCAGAATATATGAGTTGGAGACTAGCCGAAGTAAACGGCACTTTTATCCAAGCGGAAAGCGAAGTTTCTGCAATCAATATGGTTTATGGTTCTGGCGGAGCGGGAGAAAGAGCAATGACTAGTTCGTCTTCCCCGGGTATTAGCCTAAAGCAAGAAGGACTAAGCTATATTAACTGTGCAAGGATACCTTGCGTTGTAGTTAATATGGTCCGCGCCGGTCCCGGTCTTGGTGGTATACAGCCTGCTCAAAGCGACTACTTCCAAGCAGTAAAGGGTGGCGGTCACGGCGACTACAAAATGCTAGTATATGGACCAAGTAGCGTGCAAGAGTGCGTAAACATTATCTACAATGCTTTTGACAAGTCAGAGCAGTATAGAGTGCCAGTAATGATACTAGGCGATGGTATGCTGGGACAAATCATGGAGCCAGTAGAACTTCCGCCAATGAAAGATGTAAATTCTTTCCCAAAGAAGAGTTGGGCAACATACGGCAAAAGCACTGGGGATGACAGGAGAGTTATTAACTCCTTACTTATCGAGCCTGATGAACTAGAAAGGCATACAAGAGAGCTTTTTGCCACCTATGATGAGATAGCAAAGAACGAAACAGCATATGAGAGCTACCTAACTGACGATGCCGAAGTAGTAATTACCGCTTATGGCACAGTAGCAAGAATAGCCAAAAGCGCAGTAAATATTTTGCGTAGTCAAGGTGTTAAGGCGGGACTGCTTAGACCTATAACATTGTTCCCATTCCCAATGGATGCGTTTAAGAATGTTGCCAAGCAAGATTGTGTAAAAAGATTTGTTTGCACAGAACTAAGTATGGGGCAAATGATAGAGGATGTAAAATTAGCTACAGAAATGATAAAGCCGGTTGAGTTCTTCGGAAGATGCGGTGGCAATGTTATGTCCCCGGAAGATATTGTTAGATATGTACAAAAGGAGGGCAAATAATCATGGCTGTAATATTTGAAAAAACAAAAATGCTTACAGATGTACCCTTTCACTACTGCCCTGGTTGTACCCACGGCATTGCGCACCGTTTAGTTGCGGAAGCGTTAGAAGAAATGGGCGCGCAAGGTAATGTGATTGGCATAGCGCCAGTTGGTTGCGCAGTTTTTGCATACAAGTACTTTAATTGTGATATGCAACAAGCAGCTCACGGTAGAGCGCCGGCAGTTGCTACAGGAGTAAAGAGAGCGCACCCAGAAAATATGGTGTTTGTGTACCAAGGTGATGGCGACTTAGCTAGCATTGGACTTGCAGAAATTGTTCACGCAGCAACCAGGGGAGAAAAATTTACTGTTATTTTTATTAACAATGCAATTTATGGCATGACTGGCGGACAAATGGCACCTACAACACTGCCGGGACAAAAAGCAACTACTTGTGTAAGCGGAAGATGCGCGGAAGTTAACGGCAATCCTATTAGAATTTGTGAACTTCTTAGCACACTAGACGGCCCCAGTTATATAGAAAGGGTAGCTCTTTATGATCCAGCACATGTTAGGAGAGCAAAAAAAGCAATAGTTAAGGCTTTCAATCACCAAAAAGAAAGAAAGGGCTTTAGCTTTGTAGAGATATTGTCAACTTGCCCAACTAACTGGAAGATGACTAACGAACAAGCACTTAACTATGTAAAGAACGAAATGCAACAACTATTCCCCTTAGGCGTATTTAAGGAGGTGGAATAATGGAAAATAAAATAATTATTTCTGGATTTGGCGGACAAGGTGTACAAAGTTTGGGTATGTTTATTGCTTACGCGAGCATACACGCAGGCAAAGAAGTTACTTTTTTACCCTCTTACGGACCAGAAATGCGCGGTGGCACAAGTAACTGTAGCGTGGTAGTTAGTGACAAGCCAGTAGCCAGCCCAATAATTGCTGCTCCAGATATGCTTATTGCTATGAACAAACCAAGTCTTGCTAAGTTCAAAAACAGAGTAAAAAGCGGTGGCACAATAATCGTTAACAAGTCCTTGATTGATGACACAGTGGAAAGAACGGATGTCAATGTATATTATATTGATGCTAATAGTTTAGGGATAGAAGCAGGAAATGCCAAAACCGCCAACATTGTTGTGCTGGGCGCATACACAAGACTTAGCGGAGATTTTACCCCAGAAGTTATGAAAGAAGTTATTGAAGACAAGTTTAGCAGCAAACCTAAAGTAATCCCCGCGAACTTAAAGGCTTTTGAGCTAGGATTTAATTTTAACCAAAAGTAATAGTAAAATATAAATAAAAACTTGATTGATTACACATATTTATGCTAGAATAATAAATAATAATAATAAGGAGAAAAAACATGACAACTAACCAAAATGTTATAAATTTTGTAAACAAATACAAAGAATTGTTCCAACCGGACAATGTTGTATGGATTGATGCCAGCAAGGCACAATATAAGGAGTTAGTGAGTGAAGCTATCGCGACTGGAGAAGTTACTAAGCTTAACAACAAACTACTACCTGGTTGCTTGTATCACCGCACAGCTGTCAACGATGTAGCCAGGGTGGAACACCGCACTTTTATCTGCTCAAGAGATCAGGAAAATGCCGGCCCAACAAACAACTGGATGGACCCCAAGGAAGCTTATGCCAAACTTGACGCTATTTCTAAGGGAGCAATGAAAGGCAGAACAATGTATGTCATTCCTTTCTCAATGGGCAAAATCGGTTCTCGCTTTGCTAAATACGGCATTGAGCTAACAGATAGTATTTATGTTGTACTAAACATGATGATTATGACCCGTGTTTCCCCCAAAGTTTTTGAAAAACTTGGCGACAGTGATGATTTTGTTAGGGGAATACACAGCAAGGTTCAATTGGACGAAAACAACAGATATATCTGCCAATTCCCAGAAGACAACACAATTTATTCAATAAACAGTGGATACGGTGGCAATGTGCTGCTTGGCAAAAAGTGTTTTGCTCTTCGTATTGCATCCTACCAAGGCTGGAAGGAAGGCTGGATGGCAGAACATATGCTAATCCTTGGCGTAGAAAAGCCCGATGGCGACATTAAATATATTACCGCTGCATTCCCGAGCGCATGTGGCAAAACTAACCTAGCTATGCTTATACCGCCTAAGCACTATCTTGACAAAGGCTATAAGGTATGGACTGTTGGTGACGACATTGCCTGGATAAGAAAGGGCAGGGGAAGTAAGCTCTATGCTATCAACCCAGAAAACGGTTTCTTTGGCGTAGCTCCTGGCACAAACGCTAAGAGCAACCCCAACGCACTTGCTAGCGCAGCTAGAAACACAATATTTACCAATGTATGTCTTGATGTAAAGAACAAAACTGTATGGTGGGAAGGTATGAAGGTACCAGCACCTACAAAGGCACTAGATTGGAAGGGCAACAAGTGGTACGAAGGTATTACTGACGAAAAGGGCAACAAAATCAATGGAGCCAACCCCAACAGCCGTTTCACCGCGCCTGCTAAAAACTGTCCTTGCATCAGCAAAGAGTTCGAGAATCCAAAGGGTGTGCCAGTTTCTGCAATAGTATTTGGCGGAAGAAGAGCAAAAATAACACCACTAGTTTATCAAGCTAGAGATTGGGAGCATGGAGTGTTCGTAGGGGCGACAATGGGTAGCGAAACAACAGCTGCGGCAACAGGAGCAGTGGGCGTTGTTCGTCATGACCCAATGGCAATGTTGCCGTTCTGTGGTTACCATATGGGCGACTATTTCCAACATTGGTTAGATGTCGGTAAGAAGGTTAAAGACAAACCACTTATCTTTAATGTTAACTGGTTCCGTACTGACGAAAATGGCAAATTTATTTGGCCTGGATTTAGCGATAATATGAGAATACTTGACTGGATTATTCGCCGTTGCGAAGGTAAAGTAGAAGCTCAAGAAACAGCTATAGGATTTATGCCCTATCCAGAAGACATTGATTTGGAAGGAATAGAAAACTTTGGCTTAGAAGAATTGAAAACCATTCTTGATGTGGACAAAAAGGCTTGGCAACAAGAAGCAAAGAACATTACCGAATACTTCAAAAAGTTCGGAGACAGGTTGCCTGCTAAGTTAAAGAAACAACTAAATGTTCTTAAGAGAAATCTAAAAGAATTAGAATAACAAAAAAACAAAAGACGGCGAACGCCGTCTTTTGGAACATATAGGAGGTATGTTATGTGGTGGATTATTTTGATAATAGTAGTTGCTGTAGTAGCTTTTGCTATCGTTGCTTGGTGGATAAGCACATACAACAAACTAGTTACTGTAACACAAAAGGTTAAAAACCAATGGTCACAAATCGATGTTCAACTAAAGAAAAGGTATGACCTTATACCCAACTTGGTAGAAACGGTAAAGGGCTATGCAAAGCACGAGAAAGAAACCTTAGAGAATGTTGTTATGTGGCGTAGCAAAGCTACCAATGCTAACAATGTTACCGAGTCTATAGAAGCTAACAAGGGACTTTCCGGCGCACTTAGCAAGCTACTAATGGTCAGTGAGAACTATCCTGAACTTAAAGCTAACACCAACTTTTTGGCGCTACAGGGCGATTTGCGCGACATTGAGAATAAGATTTCTATGGCAAGACAATTTTTTAACGATACCGTTCAGAAAAATAATGAGCTTATAGAAAAGTTCCCATCCAGTATTGTTGCTAATCGCAACAAAACTAAGTTCAAAGTAGCGCAATACTTTGAAATTGACGAAGCGGTTCGTGAAGCTCCGAAGGTACAGTTCTAATATGAGTATAAAAAAACAAACGACTAGAGGCAAGATAATTATTATATCTTGCCTTGCATTACTTTTTATGTTTGTCCTTGCTAGTTGCACATTCAAGACTAACCCTTATGTGAATAGTCTAAATGTTGATATGGCGCTAAACGAAGACGGCAGCGCAGATATAGTTCACACAAGAACTATCAATTTTGACAGTCGAGATAAAGAGTGGTGGAACTATTATTTGAGAATTAACCTTGCCGATAATAATACCGGCAATTTTGGCAATAAAGTAAGTCAGTTAAAGGATTTATCAATAAAGGTAAATGGCGAAAACTACCCTATTGACCTAGATTTATCCACAAAGAACTTAGATAATTTCACCGATTCCCAAAAGAATGCCTACAAAGGCAAAGGTTATGCCTATTATTCTTCACTAAATGAAGTGGAAATAGGTGTTGTTATGCCTATGTTTGGCTACGGTGTGCGTACGGTTGCCTTTAGCTACACTCTTACTAATTTAATGATAGAGTATACCGATTGTGTAGGGCTTTATTATAAGTTTGTGGACGAGAGCGAATCAAATTATATAGAGAACTTCACCGCTAAGGTAAGTTTTAACAAGTTAAACAGCATTCAGGATATTGCAGTTTGGACGCATATTGACAATGGCTCAGCCGCCAATAGCTTTGACAGTGAGAGTCTAAGTAGCGTTAGTTATGTGGGAGAAAAAATATCCGAAGGCACCTACTTGGAAACAAGATTGTTGTTAAAGAACTCCAGCTATACTTCTAACAAAAAGAACACAGCTTCTTTTAGCGATATTGTAGCGGAAGAAGTTAAGTGGCAAGAAGACTATGCAAAAGAAGTTAGAAAGGCGCAAGTCGTAAGAGTGCTAGACTATATACTAGCTGCCGTTGCTGTTGCCTTTAGCATACTAGCGACTGCTTTTATAAAGAAGAAATTAAAGCACAAGCCATTAGATAATGCACCCATATATTATAGAGAAATTCCCAAAGGTTGGACGGCAGGAGAAATGGTCCCATTGTATCACTACTATGCGCCCAAGTTCGAAGTTTCGGACAGTATGAGCGCCACAATTTTGGAGCTTTGTCGCCGTAGATATATAGAAATAGATGTTGGCGGGAAAAAGCAAGCAACTATAACAATAATTAACACCAATCCAGAGAACCTTAGGGGGCACGAAAGAATAGTGCTTAATATGTTGCTAAAAACGAGTGTTGCTTTTGGCGGTAGTTTTACTATGAAAGACTTAGAAAAACACGCTAGCAAAAACTATACTAGCTTTGCTAATGATGTAGAAAGTTACGAAAAATCAGCTAAGAGCAAAACAGTAACGATGGGTTGCTATCCAAATAAAGCTCAGAATAAATTCTTTAGTGTATTTAACGCGTTAACTGGAGCATATTTTATCATTACTTTGGCTATTATTTTTAATACTATTTTTCTAGGCATAGGTAGTTTGTATTTTTGGGTGTCTATTTTTGGATTTATAATTGGAACAGCAGTACTTTTCTTTTCCAAATCAACAATAAAAGTGCCACTAACTAATATTGGTCAAGAGAATTATGACATGTTTAATGCGCTTGGTAAATTTATGCAAGAATTTAGCAATATGAAGGACCACGAGTTGCCACAGCTAGTGCTTTGGGAAGAATTTATGGTTTACGCAACAGCTATGGGTATAGCGGATAAAGTGTCGGAGCAGATAGAGATTGCTTACCCGGAGTATAAGGAAATTGTTAATAACAGTTATCATGACAATCGTTATAATAACACTTTCTTAATTTTATATTTAATGTCACCAAGAGTGAGAATGAGTTCAAATTTTGCCATTTCTTCAACTATGCGCAGTATAAACAGCAATGTCACCAATATGGCTAGGCAAGCTAAGATAGCCGCAACAGCCAAAAAATTTGGCGGTGGTGTTGGCGGTGGAGGTGGTTTCCGTGGCGGCGGCGGTGGCTTTGGCGGCGGCGGTGGTGGAGCTAGATAAAAATACTAGAATATTTATAAATAAGACTGCAAAAGGGGAAACCTGCAAAAGCAGTCTTATTTTCTTTTGTTAAAGATAGGTCTAAGCT
>CAYJBW010000062.1:0-8319 GCA_964368255.1 uncultured Christensenella sp. | reverse complement strand
CGCGCTTTTGGCAAGCAAGAACACGAGAAAAAGCGTTTTAACGAAGTCAATGTAAGCGTGACAAAAACCGCTGTAACATTGCAACGCTATACAGCTGTGCTTGTTCCCCTTATCAATATATGTCTAAACTGCTGTTCGGTTGGCATTTTCTGGCGCGCGGCGCAACAGGTGGCAGACGATAGCATAACAGACATCGGCAAAATGCTAGAAGTATCCCAGTACATAACACAAATAGCAATGGCACTTGTCTTCTTAGCTAGCGCAATAGTAATATTCCCAAGAGCCAGCGCATCTGCGGAAAGAATATTGCAAGTTGTTGATACCGAAGTTAAGGTTGTTGACCAAGATAATGCTGTCAACAATAGCGACGGTTCGGGAACTATAGAATTTAAGAATGTCAACTTTAGATATTGTGACGATGCCGAAAAAAATGTACTAGAAGATATTTCATTTACATGTAAAAAAGGTAAAGTTACCGCCATTGTTGGTGGTACAGGTAGTGGAAAGAGTACTATTATCCACTTAATACCGCGTTTTTATGACATACTTAGCGGTTCGCTCAAGGTAGACGGTCAAGATGTAAGTACATATCCGCAAGCTGTGCTTCGCAAAAAAGTAGGTTTTATTCCCCAAAAGAGTATGCTCTTTAGCGGAACTATTGCCGAGAACTTGCGTTACGGCAACGAAGAAGCGACAGAACAAGACCTTTGGGATGCGCTAAGGGTGGCACAAAGTGATGCCTTTGTTAAAGAAAAAGAAGACGGACTTAATTATATGGTTGAGCAGGGCGGTAAGAACTTTAGCGGTGGACAAAAGCAAAGGTTGTCAATAGCAAGAGCCATTGTGCGTAAGCCAGATATATATATTTTTGACGATAGCTTTTCTGCATTGGACTTTAAGACAGACAGCAGATTGCGTGGTGCGCTCAAAGATATAACTAAGGAAAGTATCGTTATAATAGTTGCTCAAAGAATAGGCACTATTATGGATGCAGACGAAATTATCGTCCTGGACGAAGGCAAAATTGTCGGAAAGGGCAAGCATTGTGACCTTATACACGAATGCAAAGTTTATCAAGACATTGCTCTTAGCCAATTAAGTGAAGAGGAGGTGGGACTATGATTGAAGACAATGAAATAGTCAAAGTAGAAGAAGAAAAAGTATCCTCCGTTGGCAAAATGGACATGTCAGGCGCATTTGGGGCAAGCAGTATCAATGTTGCCAAAGTACAAGGCGCCGAGAACTTCGGACAAACAATAGTAAGACTTATAAAATACATGCGCCCAGAAATGATTGCACTTATTTCTATGGTGTTAATCGCCATTGCAGGAGCTTGGTTCGGTGTATGGGTGCCGGATATTTTGAAGAAAGTTACTAACCACCTGGTAGAAAGTGTACAGTACTTTAAGGATGTAGACTTAGGTTATGTTGGTCAAATATGTTTAACAGCAGGTGGGCTTTACTGTCTAAATGCGTTATTTACCTTTACTAGCGGTATGATAGCGGCAAGTATGGCGCAACATGTTGTAAGGCGTATGCGTTACGACATAAAAACCAAGCTAGACAGAGTGCCATTAAAGTATTTTGACGGTACAACGGTTGGCGAGATTTTATCAAGGCTCACTAACGATGTAGAGCTAGTTGCTGTTACTTTGCAGGATACAATTAACCAAGTTATTATTATGTGCACAACAATTTGCGGTGTACTATTTATGATGTTTAGGCTTGATTGGTTACTTAGTGTAGTTACTATTTGTAGTGTGCCAATTTTGTTATTTACTTCCAAAGCTATTATAAAAAAGAGCCAGGATGAATTCGCTAAGCAACAACAGCTTATCGGTAAGTTGAACGGTCACATAGAAGAAATGTACGCTGGTCACCGTATTGTGCTACTTTATAATCGTGAAGAAGAGAGCATAAAGAAGTTCGAAGAAACGAACAGACAACTGCTAAGAGCTACCAGAAAGGCGCAATTTTTGGCGGGTATAATACTTCCCACTATAAAAATGATAAACAATGTTTGTTATGTTGCAATTTGCGTGCTTGGCGGTTATAGGGCAGGAATGGGCATTATTAGCATAGGCGACATACAAGCGTGTATCCAATATACTCGTCAATTTGCCCAACCTATAGAGAATGTCAGCAATATAGCTAGTACCATTCAATCATCCATTGCAAGCGCAGAGCGTGTCTTTAAGATGTTCGAAATTGAAGAAATGGAGCCAGATGGCGAGCGTACAGATGTTAGTCATGTCAAAGGCGAAGTTGAGTTCAAGCATGTTGCATTTAATTATACCCAAGACAAACCCCTTATTAGAGACCTTAACTTGCATGTGAATGCCGGTGAGAGTATAGCAATAGTTGGTCCAACTGGCGCTGGCAAAACCACAATGGTTAACCTACTTATGCGTTACTATGAGATAAACTCTGGTGAAATAACCATTGACGGTATGAACATAAAAGATATGCACAGAGATGATTTGCGTAGTCTTTATGGCATGGTGCTACAAGATACTTGGCTGTTTAAGGGTACCATTGCAGAAAATATAGCTTATGGCAACGCTAACGCAACTCAAGAAGATATCATTAGCGCAGCAAAGCAAGCTCATGCGCATGAGTTTATCGAGCTTATGGAGCATGGCTATGACTCCATGATAAATGACGATGCGAGCAACATTTCGCAGGGACAAAAGCAATTACTTACTATTGCTAGGGCCATACTAAAGAATCCTAGAATAATTATTTTGGACGAAGCGACCAGTTCTGTTGATACTCGTACCGAACAATATGTACAAAGCGCGATGCTTGCAATGATGGAGGGCAAAACAAGCTTTGTTATAGCGCACAGACTGTCCACCATTAAGACAGCGGCGGTAATACTTGTTATGAATCACGGAGATGTTGTGGAGCAGGGTAATCATGAGACGCTAATGGCGAAAGGTGGTTTCTATTGCGACCTATACAACAGTCAGTTTGTAAACAAAAACATACTGGATGATACTTGCGATATCAAATTCGTACAAACCTAAAAAAAGTACCACCGTATGGTGGTATTTTTATAGTAATAATGCCAAATAATGTGTGCTATCAAAACTATATTATTCTCTATTTCATTTGCTTAGCATAATACATTGTGTTATAATATGCGTGTCCCAGAATATAACCTAAGGGAGGGCCTATGCCTACATTTTTTAGCGAAATATTTGATGAACCATCAGCCGTTGCCCCTTTAGGGCTCATAGTTTTGGAAGGTGCCAAAGAGTTAGGCAGACAGGTAGATAACTACTTAGTTAATTGGTACAACAGGGATTTATCAAAGCATAATCAAGATTTTACTAGAAAAGATACTTTCATACTTAGGTCAGACTGCCCAAGGTTTACTACTGGCGATGGCAAAGGTATGATATACGAAAGCGTAAGGGGAAGAGACCTTTATATTTTGGTAGATGTAGGCAACTACAATACAAAATACAACATGCTAGGCAACCTGAACTGTATGTCCCCTGATGACCACTATGCCGACCTAAAAAGAATAATATCCGCAACAGGTGGCAAGGCAGAGCGTATAACCGTTATTATGCCTATGCTCTATGGTGGCAGACAACACCGTAGGAACGCTAGAGAGTCACTAGACTGCGCGCAAATGCTACAAGAGCTATACAGCATGGGTGTTCAAGAAATAATCACTTTTGATGCGCATGATCCAAGAGTGCAGAACGCCGTTCCTCTAATGGGTTTTGACAACTTTTTCCCTACCTATCAAATATTAAAAGCACTTAGGAATCGTTATCCTGATTTGAAAATTGATAAGGATAATTTTATGATTGTTTCTCCTGACGAAGGCGCAATGAACCGTAACATATATTACGCATCAGTACTAGGCACCGATCTTGGTATGTTCTACAAAAGAAGGGACTACACGACCATCGTTAATGGGCGAAATCCAATAATTAGCCACGAATATATAGGTACAAGTGTCAAAGATAAAGTTGTTTTTGTCGCTGACGACATAATAGCAACGGGCGATTCTATGCTTAGACTATGCCGTCACTTAAAAGACGATGGCGCAAAAGCGATTTTCCTTAATGCAACTTTTGCAATATTTACCGAAGGAGAGCAAAAGTTCCAAGATGCGTACGAAGAAGGATTATTCGATGCAGTACTTAGCACTAATTTAACCTATATCAGACCAGAAATAAGGGCAAGCAAATGGTTTATTGAAGCAGATTTAAGCAAGTATGTGTCTTATATCATTGCATATTGCAATCAAAACAAATCCGTAGCAGACCTTCTTACTTCTTCTGACAAAATCAACGATTTACTAAAAAGATAACAAAGCTTATATAAAAAAACGCTCACTTAGTGAGCGTTTTTGCATTTATTATTTATTTTTATATTAGTTTTTTGCCCATACAAACTGTGCCAAAACCAGAAAGAAGTTTCGTAAAACCATGTCGGTAATAAAAAGCTATTGCGCGAGTGTTTTTTTCGCTTACTCCTAGCATTACTCCCTTAACCTTCTGTTCTTTCAAGTGGTCAAGTAGGGCATTCATTAGCATACTACCGCTACCTTTGCCCGTAAAATCTGGGGAAATATCTATATGTAAGTGAGCAGGGTAATCCTTAGCAAAGGAGCGTTCTACAATAAGTGATAGTTTTTTTAGTATGTACTGCATGTAAGAAAGTTTTTTCACTTTGGGCAGATACTCTTGAGTAAACACCTTTTTGTACTTAAAAAAGTCTTTAGCGCAAATGATATACCCAACCGCACTATCATTATCGTCAACTAGTACAAAACAACTTTCCGGCTCTTGTTCTGTATAATAATCATTATAAAGCAAATTAAGCACAGTCTCGCCTTGTTCATTTTTTTGCGGAATGGCGGTAATTATGCAAATTTTTTGCAAATTTTGTTTGTCAGTAACTTGATATTCTCGAATTTTCATAGTATAATAAATATATCATTTTACTAGCATTCTGTCAATGGAGGTGTTATGAGAAAATTTTCTATAATTACTTGTTTGATTATAGTATTTCTATCTTTATGCTTAAGCGCATCTACTCCAGCAGAAAATAACACGACTTTCAAAACCATTTATCCCAGTACCAACCTTTATACCACCAGTTCATTGCAAAGTGAAGTGCTTATTACTATTCCACAAAATGTTATTGTGACAGTAATAAATGAGCCTTTTTATCAAAATGAGATATTGTGGCAGGAAGTGGACTACGAAAAGTATAACGGATATGTTTTATACAATAATTTATATGTAAGTATGCAAAACGATACTTACACAATAAAAATCGTTAAAGCAACATCAGCTAATATGGGAAAGGATATTTTGCTGTACGAAAGTCATGACACAAACTCCCAAAGTATCGCCATTAGTGACGGAACGAAACTTAATTTGATAGTAAATGACATTGATTATGGCATTTTTAGTAAAGTGGAGTACGAAGGCAAAGCCTATTATGTAGTGACCGCAGAAATTACTAACGGACTAAGTTATAACCAAACCCTAGCCGTTATTATTGTATCTGCGCTATGCGGTGTCATACTCATTATAGCATTAGTTATCATTATAAAAAGAAAAAACAGATTAAAAAAATATTAACCATATAAGGAGTTTTTATGAAAAAAACAATCAAAGATGTAGATGTAAAAGGCAAAAAATGTCTTGTAAGGGTGGACTTTAATGTGCCAATGAAGGGTGGAGTTATTACTGATGAAAACAGAATTAACGGCGCACTTCCCACAATTAAGTATTTGATGGATAATGGCGCTAAGGTAATCCTTTGTTCACACTTAGGTAGACCATATTCTATATTTAGCAAAGAAATCAAAAAGCTAAAGCCAGAAGACGAGAACAAAAGTAGAGAAGAGCTTGTTGAGCTTACATTAAAAAAATGCTCTCTAAAGCCCGTTGCTGACAGACTTAACGAAATATTGAATGGCAAGGTAACTTTTGCTACTGATGTAATAGGTCCCGATGCCAAAGCTAAGGTTGCAAAATGTAAAGACGGCGAAGTTGTTTTATTGGAAAACTTGCGTTTTCATACCGAAGAGACCAAGAACGACCAAGCATTTTGCAAAGAGCTTTCACAATACTGTGAAGTTTATGTCAATGACGCTTTTGGTACAGCTCACAGAGCGCATGCATCAACAGCAGGAATTGCACAATATGGATACTGTGAAGATGCCGTTGCAGGCTTTTTGATTGGCAAAGAAATAGACATCATGGGAGCAGCACTTGAAAATCCAGCTCGTCCATTTGTTGCAATACTTGGTGGCGCTAAAGTTAGCGACAAAATTGGCGTTATCAACAATTTACTAGAAAAAGTTGACACTTTAATTATTGGCGGAGCAATGGCTTACACATTCTTTAAGGCAAAAGGTTATGGAGTTGGTACGAGTCTTTGCGAAGACGACAAAGTAGAGCTTGCCAAAGAACTACTTGCAAAAGCTGAAGCAAAAAAAGTTAATATGTTTTTACCTTTAGATACAGTAGTTGCTAAAGATTTCCCTAATCCTATCGATGCACCCATTGATGTTGTGGCTGTTGCTAGCAACGCAATACCAGATGATATGATGGGACTGGACATTGGACCAAAAACCCAGAAGTTGTACGCTGACACAGTAGTTAGTGCAAAAACAGTAATTTGGAACGGACCAATGGGAGTTTTTGAGAATCCAATTCTTGCTGCTGGTACAATTGCTGTAGCCAAAGCGTTAAGTATGACAGACGCTACCACAATTATTGGCGGTGGTGACAGCGCAGCAGCGGTGCAAAAATTAGGTTTTGCTGACAAAATGACACACATTTCTACCGGTGGTGGAGCTAGCTTGGAGTTTTTGGAAGGCTTGGAACTACCTGGTGTAGCTTGTTTGGACGAAAATAAATATATCATATATTAAGGAGAAAAGAAATGAAAAGAGACATTATCGCAGGGAACTGGAAAATGAACAAAACCAACGAAGAAACAAAGCAACTGATTGCTGAGCTTATTCCGCTAGTTAAGGATGCAAAGTGTGAAGTTGTTTGTTGCGTACCTTTTACCAACATTGTTACAGCAAGAAAGGCAGCTAGGGGATCAAACATCCAAATTGGCGCACAGAATGTACATTGGGCAGAAAAGGGTGCATTTACCGGAGAAATATCTGCAGAAATGCTTAAAGAATTGAAAGTTAAGTATGTTCTTACAGGGCACAGCGAAAGAAGGCAATATTTTGGAGAAACTGACGAAACAGTTAATTTAAGAACAAAAGCTGCGCTAAATGCTGGCTTAAAGGTTATTGTTTGTGTGGGAGAGCTTCTTGAAGAGCGTGAAAACGGCAAGACAACAGAAGTTGTTACAAGACAAACTATCGCTGCCTTAAAGGATATTAGCAAACAAGAACTAAAGAAAATAGTTATTGCTTATGAGCCAGTTTGGGCTATAGGAACGGGCAAAACGGCTACAGCGGAAGATGCTAACGATACAATAAGAATTATCCGCAGAGCAGTCAAAAAACTTTATGGCAGAGCAAGCTCTACTTCTCTCCGTGTTCAATACGGCGGGAGCATGAACGCTAAGAATGCAACAGAGCTTATGAATATGCCCCAAATAGATGGTGGTTTAATCGGTGGAGCAAGTTTGAAAGCAGAAGATTTTGCAAAGGTAGTCAATTATTAGTATGAAAAGATTTTATGGACTCATCATTTTAGACGGCTTCGGAATAAATGAGGACACCTACGGTAACGCTATTGCTACCGCAGGTGTACCTTTTTATAACGAATTATTAAAGAAATATCCGCACACAATTATTGGCGCATCGGGAATGGATGTAGGACTTCCAGATGGGCAGATGGGCAACAGCGAAGTTGGTCACCTTAATATGGGCGCAGGCAGGATAGTTTATCAAGAATTAACCCGCATATCAAAGTCCATAGTTGACGGAGATTTTTTTGAAAACGAAAGCATATTGGACGCTATGCGTTGTGCTAAAGCAAATAATAAGAAGTTTCACACCTTCGGACTACTAAGTGACGGAGGAGTGCATTCTCACATAGAACACCTTTTTGCTATCATAAAACTTGCCAAAAAAGAAGGATTGGACAATATTTATGTTCATTGTTTCCTTGACGGCAGAGATGTACCCCCAAAAAGCGGAGCAGATTATATAAAAATGCTTAGCGATTTTATCAAGGAAGAAGATTTTGGCACGATAGCAACTGTCATGGGCCGTTTCTATGCAATGGACAGAGATAATCGTTGGGATAGGGAAGAAAAAGCCTATAACGCGCTTACTTTCGCTCAAGGCGAACTGGTGACAAATGC
>CAYJBW010000061.1:0-8396 GCA_964368255.1 uncultured Christensenella sp. | reverse complement strand
TATTATATGTAGGCAAAAAATTCCAAGCGATTTTGTTTATAAAAGTAGTGATTATTCTACTTATAAATAAACAACAAAATTACTATAACAAGATATTGTTTCTGTTAGACATACGCACATCATAATATCAAAGTCATACCTTAATAATTAGTGGATAATATAGAAAATTTATTTTATTCCTAGGTAATGAGAAAGCCACTCTTCGTTAGAGATTAAGTAAAAGCACTCCTGCAAAAATAGTTGTTGGCTATCGATAATTATTGGTGGAACCTTTAGTTTTTTATGCACATATTCGGCGAAGCCTTCCACTTGCGCTCCAGCTCCTGCAAAAATTATGCCCTTGTCCGCAACCTTTTGCACAATATCACCAGGAGATGCCATAAGCGCGCCTTCAAGCATTTTTAGTATGCGTGAATACATATGCTCTACAGCTTGATAGATATCTTTGGAACAAATGGATATCCTTTTGCTTCCGGCAGACAAAATATCCGCGCCAATAATCTCTACCCGTGTTATGTCATCAGCATACAAACTAACAAGCTCGCTTAGCGTCCTTTGACTTTCTGCATAAGATAATTTTATTCTATAGTTTTCTTCAAAAGATGAGTTTAGCATAGCATTTACGGTGCTTTTGCCTATATCAAGTGAGTATCCGCTAATTATTCTTTTATCCTGCAAAATAGCCACATCGCTCTCTTCTCCTCCAATATAACACACAAAAGGAGAATCGTATTTTTGCGTTAAATTGTCCAAAACAAGTAACCTTTCCAGTAGGTACACATTGCTGCAACCCGCTCCAATAAAAGCTCTTTCTATATCTCTTTTTTGCTCAATATCTAAACAACAGGACACCAAAACGCACACTTCTGCTATGCTCAGCTTAATTTTTAACTGTCTTATTGCGGATTTTATTAGTAGTTTTACGCCGTCAAAGTGGGCAATAACTCCCTTTCTAATGGGCAACACAAACATTTCTTCTTCGCTTACATTTTGCTCGTTTTGTGTGGCTTCTGTCCCATACATAACTACGCTTGGGTATAGGTTTTTTGTAATAATAATCGCGGATGGTTGCTTAAAAACAATTCTGCCCTTATAAAATATAGTGATGTTATCGGAGTCAAAATCAAAAATTAGTTTATTTAACATAACAGAACTCTCCTAATATCTCTTTTATCTTAGTCAACGGCAAACCTACAATATTGTCAAAGTCTCCAACATATTTTTCTACAATTACGCCGTCTTGTATACCATAGCTCCCTGCCTTATCAAGGGGGCAAAACTTATCTACATAGTCTGTTATTTGAGTAAGGCTTAGTTTGTTAAACTTTACCTTAGATTGCTCCACAAATGTTATTTCTCTGCCAAAAACTCTTACACATACTCCACTAAAAACGCTATGCCATTTGCCATTTAGTTCACTTAGCATTTTTATTGCGTTGTCAAAAGTATGTGGCTTGCCGTATATTTTGTCGTCCATTGCAACAAGTGTGTCGCAAGCTATAATAATGTCACCATTTTGGCAAGACCTAGCTTTGTTAATTGCGTTATTAAGAGCGACTTCTTCGGGCTTGCCACTTTCCATTTCTTCACAAATTGGACTGCACAGCGCAAAATCGTCTATTATTCTATGCAAAAGCTCCACCCTTCTAGGAGAGGAAGAAGCTAAAACAATTTTTAATTCTTTCATATTGTATTATAGTATGTCCAAATTTTTCTTAAACGCTCTGCGGAAATCTGGGACGGCGTTAAGCGCATCCTTTATTTCTAGCGTGCAATCGCTGTTAGCTTCTGTTTTTAGTATGACGCTATCGCCTAGCACATCACAGGATAGCGACTTAATAACTGCTCCCATACTACGGTCGAAGCACTCGGCAATTCTTACTATAACGCCTAGCTTTTTGACTGCTTCCAAATCTTCTGGAGTAAGTAATGTCAAGTACTGCTGCATCTCCACGCCTTCCAGTGATTGACTGCCGTGCATACCAGCAACAAGAGCTGCCATAATCAAATCTTTCTGTTGTATGCCATAAAGGTTGCTGTTTAATATCAAATAAAAGCTGTGCCTTGGGTGGTCATAAAACTTAAAGCTACTACCAATATCGTGTAATTGCGCGGCAACCCTAAGGATTTTCACATACATTCTCGGCAGTTTGTGTAGTACTTTTAGCTGACGATAAAGTTGCAGAGATATGTCAAAAACATGCTCGGAGTGCGCAATATTCATATTAAAGTGAGAAAGCATTGTATAAATGCTGTGTCCAAGAATATCACTAATTGGCTTTTCCATAGTGGATGGAACGGCATAGCGGAACATTGCTCCTTCTCTCATACCTGCGCCAGAAATAATTATTTCGCTAAACTTGTCACTTCTCTCGAATGCCTTCATGCAAGCAAGAGCAGCGGGCAGTATGTCGGCGCGCGCGCTTGATAATCCCTTAATTCTTGATGCTTTGTCAATATCAAGAGCCTTAAGGCTGTTATAAATGTTGTCGAATTCGTCAAAAGGAATACGGTAGTTATGCGCCATATCCAGTGGATATCTCTTAAAGCGGCGGCTAATTTTGCCTAAATTACGGAGAGAACCGCCCACACCAATTAGCTGGGTATCTGGGTCGATATTCTCGAACCACTCCAAATTCTTAATAGCTTCTACCACATATTCTTCGATAAGCTTGGACCTTTCTACTGGGTCTTTAGATATCTCGGCAAACTTCTCCGTCAAAGTTACCGCGCCAAAGGGCAGTGTATCTTGGAAAAGCATTACACGGCGGTTATAATGAATAACCTTAACGGAAGCTCCGCCAATATCCACAATAAGACCTTTGGGTACTTCCATAGAATTTATTACCCCAGTATATACAAGTGTTGCTTCTTCTTCCTGTGACAAAACGGTAAGTTTTATACCACAGCTAGAAAGCACTTCTTCAATAAAACTTTTTTGGTTTTTTGCGCGCCTAACAGCAGCCGTTGCATAGGCAAAGACTCGGCTAACTCTGTGGCTCTCATAAAGGTTCTTAAATGTGCGTAGCGTCTTTATTAGCTGTTGCACTCTCGCCGGACGCAAAAATCCGTCAACTTCCATTCCCTTAGCTAAACGAACAGGCTCTTTCAACTCGTCTATAACATTAAAATATCCGCCTTCCAAAATGTTGACGATTACTATTCTTGTGTTATTTGAGCCGATGTCGATTATTGCTATTTTTTCCATATAAATCCCCCTTCTTCAGGATAAACGCGCATATGATTCATTTTATATTTTTACCTATTACTGCATATTATTCCATTATAAATTGTTATACCTGTATTATATACCTAACTTCAAAACAATGCAAGCCTTTTACTTTTTATTTACCGCAGGAAATATTGCATAAAAAAACTACAGCCCATAAAGAGCTGTAGTTGGTAATTTATATTAGTTATTTATTATTTCTTATAGCGAGCTAGTATTGACTTTATGTCATTTACATATTGGCTCTCTTGCTTAACTTCTGGCTTAGCTTCTACTTCCACAATCTTCTTAGGTGTTCTCTTTGGAGCGGGCTTTTTGGTAGCAGGTGCTGCATAGCCTTCTCTTAAGTAGCTTTCTAGCACTGGCACAAAACCGTTAAATGCTTCTATATATGGTGACTCTTGAACATCAATGTCAATTACATCAATACCTTTGAGCTTTAGGAAGGAAAGTATAGGTAAAATATCTCCATCTCCTACTGCAAAGCCGATAGCATCTATTTTGCTGCCCATTCCGATAAGCGTTGCATCAATAATTTGGCGGGTATCTAACTTGTTCCTTCTGCGAGAAGCAATTGGCGTAACTGCATCATATCCCTTTGCCGCAATGTACTCATTAAAATCACGATTTCTTTTGGCTACATAGCTATAAAACTTTACACTAACAATGTCATAAGTTTTTTCGATGTCTTCCGCCAATTTTTTGAAACCTTCACAAGAAACTCTCAAACTCGCTAAATCTATAAGCAATGCGATTTTTGGTTTATTCATTTTTATTCCTCCAAATAGTTTGTGATTATATTTTGATTCTGCCTATAATAGTAGTACAAATACTGTTGCGCATAGCCGCTAAGTGTACCGAACTTAGTGACAAGGTTGTCGCTCATGTTTGTAATGCTTCCACATGTTGGCATCTTTAGTGCCGCGTACACCTTTTGACTCCATATATCCATAGGGAAAAGGTCGGTCTTTTTGTAGGCAAATAGCAGAATACAATCTGCCACCTTGTTGCCCACTCCGCAAAGCGTTGTTAGCTTTTTGCGCGCCTTATCTGTGTTTAGGTTGTAGATACCGTCTAGGTCAAAGTCCTTTAACTGGTTTACTGCTTTCACCAAATACCTTGCCCTATATCCAGCCCCTATACTTAAGAAAAAACTTTCGTCAACGCTGCAAAGTTCTTCTAGTGTGGGGAAGGCATAATACTCGCCCTTATTGGTACCACATCCCTTGCAAAGTCTGTCAATAATACCCTTAATTCTCGGTATATTATTGTTAGCGGATATAATAAAGGAAACTATCATTTCTAGTGGGTCTTGATTAAGCAACCTTATTCCGCCACCATACTTTATTGGCGCACTTAGACCTTCGTACTTTATAAGCTCTTTCTTAATGCTTCCATAGTCCCTAAGTAAATCAAAATATTGACAGAAAAACTCAGTTTCTATAGTTTCTATTATAACATGGTCATTTTCGTTATGCAATAGGCAATTTTTATCTTTTGCGTACAAACGAAACTTATCCCCGTCTTTGTGGTACCTAAACACCTGCCCACAGTCCAGTATATGCTCAATATCAAAGTCACTTGTCCTATCTATTACTATTCTGTTAGGCTCAAAATGATAAATCACTTAAAAATATTATTCAGCGTATACACTGACTTGTTTATATCTGTTGTCTCTCTTTCCGGCTTCTTCGAACCTTACTACGCCGTCAATTAGCGCGAACAAAGTATCGTCACTGCCCTTGCTAACATTGTTGCCAGCATGGAACTTTGTTCCCCTTTGTCTTACTAATATATTGCCAGCTAAGCAACCTTGTCCGTCACTCTTCTTTGGTCCAAGTCTTTTTGCTTTGCTGTCACGACCGTTTCTGGTACTACCCACACCTTTCTTGTGAGCGAATAATTGAATATTCATAAACATAACTATATAACCTCCTCTTTCAAGTTTATAAAGGATTGATATCCCGTTTCTAGGTCTCGTAGTCCGAGTAACATTGTTTCTGTAATAGCATCTTGCTTTATCTCTTCGTCACTGCTTTTTGCGATAGGGACGGAAAAACTAAGATAACCATTATCGTCATTTCTTGTGTACTCAACACTTCGAGCTGATACCCTAATAAGTCCTAGTAAAGCTGTGCTTGCTATGGCGCTTATTGCGCTACAAACAATATCTTTGCCCTGCTTTGCATATCCTGCGTGTCCTTTTAGCTCCACCGATAATATGCGGGTATTCTGTCTGATAATTGTTACTTTTACCATTTTTATTAGCCGATTATGTCTAATATTTTGACTTCGGTAAAGGGTTGACGATGTCCTTGACGCTTGCGTACATTCTTTTTTGCTTTGTACTTAAAGATGTCAATCTTAACTCCCTTGCCGCTTCTAATAACTTCTGCTTCAGCGTATGCGTTAGCAATAGGACTGCCCACGGAAACTGCGCCGTCCTTGTTTAGCATAAGCAAATCGAACTTAATTTTTGCGCCAACTTCTTTGTCAAGAAGTTCCACTTTCAAAACTTCGTTCTTCTCTACTTTGTACTGCTTTCCACCTGTTACAATAATTGCGTACATAAAAAATTTAACCTCCTTTTGAAGACTCGCTAAGTCGGGTGGCAAAATGCTCTTTATAATACCCTGATTATGCGGCTAAAGTATAATTTACCACAAATAAAAAAAGATGGCAAGTATTTTATGCCACCTTTTTGGTAATTTCATACAATATTGTTATAAAACCTTGCTCAAAAACTCTTTTAATCTAGGATGAACGGGACTTTCAAAAATTTCTTTGGGTGTGCCCTCTTCGGCAATTTTTCCCTGGTCCATAAAAAGTATCCTTGTGCCAACTTCTTTGGCAAAGCCCATTTCGTGGGTAACAATTACCATTGTCATCCCTTCGTCAGCAACTTCTTTGATAAGTTCTAGCACTTCCCCTACCATTTCCGGGTCAAGAGAACTTGTCGGCTCGTCAAAAAGCATTACTTTGGGATTCATCGCAAGCGCCCTTATTATGGCTACACGCTGTTTTTGTCCCCCAGAAAGGGTGGATGGATAGGTGTTCGCTTTATCTTCAAGTCCTATCCTTTTCAGCAAGCGCATTGCGTTTTCTTGGGCTTCTTTCCTTATGCTAGCAGGTGTTTTGTCAATCTTTATTAGTTCCCTTGGGTGTTTCTTGGCTATCTTTGCCCAAACATTATAAATTTTAATACTAAGATTCTTAGATTTTTCTTTTCTATGTACTTGCATAGCTGCTTGTACCGGTGAAAGAGTTATATTTTTTAGAATGGTCAAATTGTTGAATAAGTTGAATTGTTGGAAGACCATGCCCATCTTTTTCCTGTGAATGTTAATGTCTACCTTAAAATCAGCCAGGTTCTCACCTTCAAAAATTATTGCCCCTTCGCTAGGGTCTTCCAGCACATTAAGGCAACGCAAAAAAGTACTTTTGCCGCTGCCAGATGGTCCAATTATTACCACCTTTTCCCCTGCTCTTATGGTGTTGGAGATATTGTCAAGCACCAGTAAATCGCCATATCTTTTTGTCAAATTAACTGTTTCTATCACTTTTTTTCATTCTCCTTTCCAATGTCTTTACAAGCACCGAGATAATAACAACTAGTACGATATAAATTACTGCCATTACAAGATAAGGCACCATAAATTCGTAGTTATTAGAACCAATATAGTTAAATGCTGTATAAAGGTCTAATGCGCCAACAAAGCTAACTATTGATGTTTCTTTGATAAGCACAATGAACTCATTGCCTAGTGTAGGCAAAATATTCTTAATAGCTTGGGGGATAACTATTTTTATCATAGTAAGTCCGTAGCTCATGCCAAGCGCTCTCCCTGCTTCTAACTGTCCTTTGTCAACGCTCTGAATGCCAGCTCGCATAATCTCTGACACATATGCGCCAGAATTAAGTCCAAAAATGACTATACAAACCGTTAGACTGTCAACCTTTAGTCCTATTAGGGGGAATAACACATAGTAAGCAACAAGTAGTTGCACCACCATAGGCGTGCCACGAAATATTCCTACATACACCGAACAAGCTTTATCCAGTATCCTAGGAAGCACCTTATACTTAGGCATTACTCTAATTACCGCTATTATTATACCAACAAAAATACCGATGATAAGACCAATTACGGCTATTTCTACGGTATTTATTAAACCGTCAATAACTCTAGTGTAGCCTTTATTGTCCACAAATGCTTTGACAAAAACCGCCCACTTCGCTCCCCAGTTCGCACTTATAAATAATCCAAATATATTCACTTTATTTACCTTTTTCCGCTTGAAATTCCCTTCAAATATTTGAAGGGAATTTTCTTAACTGATTTATCTTTTTTAGTCGTTGCTAACTACAGCTGTGGGTGTTCCGCCACCAAAATATTTATCAACAATAGTTTGGAACTCTCCGCTTTCCTTTATCTCTGCCAAAAATGTATTTACTAAGGCTAAAAATTCTGTATCATTTTTTCCGACAGCAAAAGCATATTCTTCTTCGGTAAGTTTGATGTCAATAATTTTTACTTGACCTTCTGTAAATGATTTTACTATTGATTTAGCAGGTGCCTCATCTATTATAACAAAATTTACGCCACCATTTATCATATCTTGTACGGCAAGCGCGCCGTTTGTGTAAGATGTACATGTAACTGGGAAACCGTCGAAGCCCCACTCTTCATCACCTTCCACATAAAATTGACCTGTTGTGCCTTTTTGCACGCCAACTTTGGTGTTTGCTGTCTTCGCATTAAGAATAGCTTCTACATCAGAAGCTGTTTCGCAATTATCAAAGGTTGTATCGTTGGCTTTAACAATTAACATTTGAGAAGCGTCATAGTAGGTGTCCGAGAAAGTTACAACTAGCTTTCTTTTTTCGTTAACGGTAAGTCCAGCCATACCAATATTAGAATAGCCGTTCTCTACACTAGAAATAACAGAATCAAACTCCATATTCTTTATTACAAGTTTTTTGTTAAGTTTTTTCGCCAGTGCTGCAGCAATTTCCATATCTATGCCATAGTACTTATCTCCTTCCATATATTCGAAAGGTGCAAATGCTGCATTTGTTGCCACTATTAGTTGGTCGTCAGTCTTGTTGCAACCAAACAAAGCTACGCAAGATGTTACCAAAACTGCAATGGTCAATACTATAATT
>CAYJBW010000060.1:0-8462 GCA_964368255.1 uncultured Christensenella sp. | reverse complement strand
AGCACATAGGCCTCTGACTCCTATGGCGTAAGTTCGATTCTTACTATCCCTGCCACAAGTACTGCCTGATTACTTAGGTGGTACTTTTTTTGTTAAATCCATAAGTATATCTATAGCCTGTCCAATTTTTGATATGTCAATACCAGAATAGTTTATGACAAGCATACCGCTATTTATTACCTTATTTTGCGCATATTGTGACAAACAAGAGATGTTTAATCCCCTTCCTTTCGCCAAGCGCACTAACTCGTCATCGCTAATATCTGTGTCTATTTGCAAAATAAAATGCAAGCCTGATTCTTCTTCGGTAATAGTCGAATGCCTGCCTAGCTCGCTATTTTGTATGGCGCTTATTACTATATCTCGTTTTTGACGATAAAGTTTGCGCATTCTGTTTATATGCCTTTCAAAGTACCCTTCTCTAATAAATGTTGCCAAAACATATTGGTCAATGGAAGAAACTGTACAAGAGTAGAAACTTAGTTTTTGCTTAAAAATTGATATCAAGTGCATGGGGAGCACCATGTAGCTGATTCTTATTCCTGGCGATATTGTTTTGGAAAAAGTATTGATAAACACCACCTTTTCTCCGTTGTCAATTCCTTGCATTGTGGGAATAATCTTACCGCTATAACGGAACTCACTATCATAGTCGTCTTCTATTATATATCTATTAGGTATCTCATTCGCCCAGTTTAGTAGCTCGTACCGCCTTTTTATGGGCATTACTATACCTGTTGGGAAGTGGTGTGACGGCGACACATGCACGACATTTGCTTTACTTTTTCTTAATCTTTCTATGCTAATTCCTTGCTCGTCTAATTCCACAAAAGCTGTTTCTACACTTTCTGCGTTGTATATTTGTGATATTTTGCTATAACCCGGGTCTTCTACCGCATAAATACTATCTTTGCCTAGTATTTTTATCAATAAACCATACAAATATTCGGTACCTGCGCCAATAATTATTTGCTCTGGCATAATTGTCATACCACGATACCTATAAAGGTAGTCACTAAGTTCTTTCCTTAGACTATATACGCCTTGGCTAGGTGGTCTTTTTAATAGTGAGCTATTTTCTGTAAGCTCTTT
Organism: uncultured Christensenella sp.; assembly: GCA_964368255.1. Classification (GTDB taxonomy): domain Bacteria; phylum Bacillota; class Clostridia; order Christensenellales; family DTU072; genus CAG-1782. Next base: position 7,370 of record CAYJBW010000060.1, on the reverse strand, counting down.
CCTAATAATTTTTGTCCAAACTGAATGGGGAAAATGCTCCAAATTCGTGATATTCTCGCAAAAATCCATAAAATATTGTGCAGTTTTTTGTTCTTCCTTGATAATTTCCGCTTTTTTAGGCTGAATTAGTAGGTCTTCAATATCTGACACAAAATAACCGCTTCGGACTGCGCTATATATATACCCTTCGTTTTGCAAAAGAAAATAGCTATTTTCTACGGTAAGCACGCTGATTTTTAGATGTTCGGCAAGCATCCTTTTAGATGGCAATTTCGTATTTTTGGGCAAAACTCCCCTTTCTATATCTTTTTTTATACATTCATAAAGATATAAATAGATTGGTTTTTCCTTGCGCTGTTCAATGTTGTAAGTTAGCATTGCACTCCTAATCTGGTATTATAAAATTATATCAAAATGGTTATTCCAATAATGCCAATAATGTATTATACTATGGATTATATAAGATTGTAAAGGAGATAATTTAACAATGAGCAGTAGTACTTTTAATAAGAATTTAGCGGAAAGCCTAAAGGGCGGAGTAATAATGGATGTTATGACACCTGAGCAAGCAATAGTTGCAGAAAAGGCAGGTGCTTGCGCAGTTATGGCGCTGGAAAGAATACCAGCTGACATTAGGGCTGCTGGCGGTGTTTCTCGTATGAGCGACCCAAAAATGATTTTAGAAATAAAGAAAGCTGTTAGCATTCCCGTAATGGCGAAGTGCCGTATAGGTCACTTTGTTGAAGCGCAAATACTAGAAGCTATCAACATTGACTACATTGACGAAAGCGAAGTTTTGTCCCCTGCTGATGATGTTTATCACATTGACAAGACGAAATTTGCGGTGCCTTTTGTATGTGGCGCAAAGAACTTAGGCGAAGCCTTGAGAAGAATTAGCGAAGGCGCATCAATGATTCGGACTAAGGGCGAACCAGGAACGGGCGACATTATACAAGCGGTTAGACACATGAGAGCTATCCAAGGGGATATAAGAAAGGTAGTAGCAATGCGCGAAGACGAACTTTTTGAAGCGGCTAAGTCCTTCCAAGTACCCTATGACTTGATTGTTTATGTTCACAAAAATGGCAAACTTCCTGTAACGAACTTCTCCGCTGGCGGAGTTGCTACTCCCGCAGATGCTGCGCTTATGATGCAACTAGGAGCAGAAGGCGTATTCGTTGGCTCAGGTATCTTCAAGTCCGGCGACCCAGAAAAGAGAGCCGCTGCAATAGTGAAAGCCGTCAAAAACTACAATAATCCTGCTATTGTTAGCGAAGTATCCAAAGACCTTGGTCAAGCTATGGTGGGCATTAACGAAAGTGAAATAAAAATCATAATGGCAGAACGCGGAATATAAAATAAATATTAAACATAAAAAAATGCGCCCCTGGATATATTCTGAGGGCGCATATTATTTTAACAAAAAGTTAGTCAATAATACTAATGTTTGACTGTTCTGGGTCGCTCCAAAGTTTTTCTAACCTATAGAAGTCCCTAGTTTCGTCATTAAAGATGTGGATAATTACACTGGCATAGTCCATTACTATCCACCTTGCTTCACTTATACCTTCCTTTCTGGACGGGAATACGCCTTCTGCTTCGGTTTTTTCTTCCAAATTCGCACAAATTGCCTTAACCTGTGGGGCGTTTTTGCCAGAAACTATAATAAAATAGTCCGCAATGGATGTTTTGTCTGCTACATCAATAACCGTCATTTCTCCGGTTTTCTTTTCTTTAAGTACAGCTATCAAAAAGTCTTTAAGTTGTTGTGGTGTCATTTCTCTCCTTTTATATCGTTATTCCTTTAGTTTTTATTGTAATATGCCCAGCACTCTTTCGTCAAGGGGTGTATAGGATTATTTTCTTTAGTTAACTTTTCTAAACTTCTATTAACGCATTCTCGGAAGCCCAGCTCAAAATTTTCTTCAATAATGTGTCGTATTTTGTCCACTCCAAAATAATCTCTGTCTTTTTCTAGCATATCCGCACAATAAACAAGTTTAGCAAGTAGCGACATATTTGCCTTGCCCGTGGTATGGTACATTATTGCATCCAAAATATCATCGTCACTTATGCCGTACTGCTCTTTGGCAACCCTTGCCCCTTCGTATTGGTGAACAACTTTTTTGGGCACGCCGTCCATAATTCTGTTTGTGTGCTTGGCACAGTCGTGCAAGAAAGACGCTACAAACACCTTATTATATGGCAAATTAAGTTGCGTATTAAGCTTCAGCGCATAAAGAACGGTATTACATACATGCACAAATGTATCCTTTGGTATATCTTGCCTTGCCTTGTTTACGATACTTCCAAATTGCCGGTAAAGTCCGTTTCTCTCTATTATTTCTTTGACTTCCTTACTTATACTTACGGTATCCATATTTAGTTCTAAGGATGCCTTAATCTCAGAACTAGACACTTCTTTGCCACCATATAGCAGCTTGACTATCTTTGCATCATAAAGCGTCTTTGCATTTTCTATACTTTCGTCTAGTTTGTTATATCCTTGCCTAGCTACCACCGCCAAAATTACTTTCTTTGCTATCTCTTCTGGCTTTATCCACTTATGGAAGTTTATCATACTGTCGCCACCCATAATAAAGTATAGCGTTTCACTATATTTATGTTTTAGTATGTCCAAAATCTCATTAGTTGGATTAACTACTGCCCTTTCCCTTTCCACATCGTCTATAATCACATAAGGTAGGTCCATTACGCTTTTAGCCACCATTTCTCTGCGGCACTCATAACTACTCATTGCATAACTTTTGTGTGGGGGAAAATAACTAGGCACAACAATAACCTTTTCCAAATTAAGCTCTTTATAAGCTTTAATAATTATGTTCTTATGCTCTGTGTGAAAGGGGTCAAATGCCCCGCCAAATATTCCTATATTCATAGGCTTATTTTACCATTTTTGCATAACTAATACAAGTTTATTTATTTGCTTTTCGGAAACAATTTCTTTAATGACTAAGTTTGACAAGATAATTATTAGTATTGGTATCTTTTTTATATATACGCTCATTTTTACTGCTATAGTAAAAAGTATTGTCGCTGCCCTATTTATTGCCATGCTACTTAGCATTATGACATATCAAGTAAGTGTCCACCTTCACAACCGCTTTCATAACAAGAAGATTATTTCTCTTGCAGAAATGGAAAAACTTTTTGCCATAATGGGGAATGCGCAAAATGCCTATTTTATTAAAGCTACTCCTTCTTATTTTGAACCAATCTCACTTGATTGTGGCTTTTACATATCGCTAAACTGCTCTCCTGTGGCAATCTTCCCCAACTACAAATTTTCTCCCTGTAGCCTAGATGATATCGCCAAATTTTATCGTATCACCAAAGATAGCGAAATATCTTCTGTGTGGGTGCTTAGCAAACAAAATGCGCGTTCCACCATACTTTTTGCTAAGGGTTTGGATGTAGATTTTAACTTTATTCCCACAAAAAGGGTACATAAGTTCCTTGCCAACCAAAACTTTTTGCCGCCAAGTTTGCCCACAAAAAAGGTCAAGCTAAAAAAAGCTGATTATAAAGAAGTTTTTAACAATATTATTACCAAAAAAAGAGCGAAATACTTCCTTTTTAGCGGTTTCACTCTAGGCATACTCGCCTTTTTCACACCAATAAAAGCCTACTACATAGTAGTAAGCATAATATGCATTATCTTAGGCATTCTGTGTTTGTTTGCGGGAAAAAACTAAAATTCAATGTGCTTTATGCCGTCACGAGAGCTTTTGCGATAAATAACTATCTTGCTCCCTATACAGCTTATCCCCTCCGCATGCAATTCTTTACAAAGCGTGTCTGATACTTCTCTTGTAGGAATGTCGCAATTATTAAGTACTGATATTTTTATCAGTTCTCTTGCTTCTAGCGCTTCACTGAGTTCTTTAATTGTTGTATCTGTAATGCCGTTTTTTCCTATTTGGAAGATAGGTTGCAACTTTTGTCCTAGACTGCTTAAAAACTTTCTTTCTTTGCTGTTAATCATTTTATCACCTATTCTAATCTATTAGCGTAAATTCTATATCAAGTACTCTAACTGTATCACCGTCTTTAGCGCCCAGTTCTCTTAGCTCGTCAAGTACACCCTGCTCTCTCATCTTTCTTTGGAACCAGTTAAAGCTGTCCACATCGTCAAGGTAAGCCTTCTTTGCTATTTCTTCCACAAAAGGACCGCTCACAACATATACTCCGTCTTCAAGGTCGATATTATATATGCTCTTATCAACTATCTCGTATTCGAACTTCTCGAACTCAAGCTGGGTAATCGGGGGCAACTTAGCAAGCTCATTTGCCATGCTATCCACCAAGTTTTTTACTCCTTCGGTGGTCGCTGCGCTCATTTTAATTAGCTTTTTGCCCGTTTCTTTCTCAAACTTATCAAATATACCTTGGTCTTCTAACAAATCACACTTATTAGCGACAACTAGTTCGGGCAAATCATAAAGAATGCTACTGTAGTTTTTTAGTTCTTCCCTGATTATCTTATAGTCGCTTATTGGGTCCCTTTCTTCACTGCCACTAATGTCTAGCACATGTACAATTAGCCTAACACGCTCTATGTGCCGTAAAAACTCATGCCCTAAACCTAAACCTTCCGCCGCACCTTCAATAAGACCAGGTATGTCCGCTACAACATAACTTTCTTCATAGTGCTTGACCACTCCGAGATTAGGTGTAAGCGTGGTAAAGTGATAACTAGCAATCTTCGGCCGAGCCGCAGATATTACGCTTAGTATAGTGGACTTACCTACATTAGGAAAGCCAACAAGTCCTACATCGGCAATAGTTTTTAACTCTAATCTTAGCTTTCTTTCCACAGTAGATTCGCCGTCTTCGGCAAAGGAAGGTGAACGCCTTGTCGGTGTGCAAAAACGGGCATTGCCCTTGCCACCCCTACCGCCCTTAAAAAGGCAAAGTTTCTCGCCATAATTAAAGACATCGGCAAGTATGCCACCGCTTTCTGCATCTTTTATTACCGTACCGCGTGGCACCTTGATAACAATATCTGCGCCGTTTGCGCCGGTCATGTTCTTAGTTCCGCCCTTATTCCCGTTTTCTGCGCGAAAGTGCTGTGTAAAACGAAACCCAATTAGCGTGTTAACTGATGGGTCTGCAACAAAATATATATTGCCACCATTCCCGCCGTCACCACCGTCCGGTCCGCCTGCTGGTACGAACTTTTCTCTATGAAAAGACACCATACCGTTACCGCCACATCCACTTTTGCAATATATTGTTGCTGTATCTAAAAACATATTTCTCCTTGACCTTCACTTTCGCCTACATATTTAGGCGCCTAAAATATACTTGCCTTAACCACTATTCTTTCTTAGGCAACCGAAAGAACCGCTCGGTATTACTAGTTGTAATACTTTCCAGCCTTTCTTTTTCCATACCCAGTATTTCCGCCAACTTGTCGCAAACGATATTTGCATACTTCGGGAAATTTATCTTTCCCCTATAAGGATGCGGCGTCATGTAGGGGCAGTCCGTCTCTATAAATAACCGTTCTAGTGGAGCTTCCTTGATAATATCGGGCTTTTCTAGCGCATTCTTGAATGTTATTGCTCCGCCAAAAGAAAAATACAAACCTAACTTTGCATACTCTACAAGCATTTCTTTGCTTCCGCTGTAACAATGGAGTATGGCGCCATACTCAAGTTTACGCTTGTTGTCTTTAAGCAAATTATACATTAGTTGATAAGCATCCCTAAGGTGGATAACAATGGGCATTTGCAAGCTATGCGCCAAATCCAGTTGCTCCAAAAACACCTTTTCTTGTACCGCTCTTGGGCTAAAGTCGTAATAAAAGTCCAGTCCAATTTCTCCAATCGCCACAACTTTTTTGTCTCTAGCCAGCTCCGCAAAGCGGTTGTAATCGCTCATTGTTGCTTTGTTGCTGTCATGGGGATGAATGCCTACCGTAGCATAAATATTATCGTGGGACTTGGCTAAAGAATAGCTACTTTCGCTACTTTGCCTATCGTAACCGACATTTACTATCGCTTTAAGATTGTCTTTGTCCATATTTGACACAATCTCATCAACAAATGGAAGTAGTCTACTATCGTTTAGATGGGCATGACTGTCTATTATCATAATCTAAAAGAAAGCGTGATAAATTGCTTCTATTGCCTTTTCCAGGTCGGCTGTGTTTACACCCACAATAATGTTTATTTCACTGCTACCTTGGTCTATCATTTTTATATTTATATTGGCATTAGCAAGCGCAGTAAAAACTTTCGCCGCTGTACCCGCTTGATTGCTCATTCCGTGTCCAACAATAGCTATTAACGAAATATTCTTATAAATGTAAATAGAATCCGGGTTCACTTTACCGCGGATTTTTTCTATCAAATCGAACTCAATACCGTTCTTTAGACAACTATCTGGTATTATCAAGCTCATTGTGTCAATACCCGTGGGCATATGCTCCAAACTTATGTTGTATAGTTCTAGTACTGACAGCACTTTGCGACAAAAACCTATTTCACTGTTCATCATAGTCTTTTTTACAAGTACCGTAGTAAAACCTTTTATACCTGCAATACCAGTTACCAGCCTAGCATTTGACGCATTTTTTGATATTATTGTGCCTTTAGCTTGGGGGTTAAAGGTGTTTTTTATGTTGATAGGAATGTTTGTGTTGCGAAGTGGAAAAGTAGCTTCTGGATGAAGCACACTTGCTCCCATGTAGGACAACTCGCGTAGTTCCTCATAGCTAAGCTCGTCAATCAGCTTAGGATTTTTTACAATTCTTGGGTCTGTTGTCATAAAGCCGTCCACATCAGTCCAGTTTTCGTATACATCTGCCATAATTCCGCGCGCTATCACAGCCCCTGAGTAGTCACTTCCACCACGGCTAAATGTCTTTATTGTGCCATTAGGCATTGCCCCATAAAATCCTGGTATGACTGCGCCTTTGCTAATATTAAGTCCTTTTGCCACCAAATCGTTGGTATGCTCTGGGTCAAAACAACCATTTACATTGAACCTAATTATACTTGAAGCATCTACGAACTCGAAGCCAAGTACTTCCGCCATAATAAGCGCGCTAAGATATTCTCCCCTGCTCGCAGCAAAGTCAGCATCAGTGCTTTTATTTATCCCTTGCTCAACCTCGTCAAGATACTTGTTTATTTCTAGTTTTAGTCCTAGTTCTTTTGTGATGTCAACAAAGCGTTCTCTTATCTTTTGGAAATTATTTGCACAAATGCCCGTTGCTTCCTTTTCGTCAAAGCAAGCATAAAGCAAATCCGTTACCTTTTCGTCTCCGCTAAACCTTTTCCCTGGCGCAGATACCACCACAAATCTACGACTGGCGTCACTTTCTATTATATCTTTTACTC
>CAYJBW010000059.1:0-8524 GCA_964368255.1 uncultured Christensenella sp. | reverse complement strand
GATTAAGTTTTATATTGGAGATGTGAGAGACCTTGCTAGTATTAGACCTGCTATGTATGGTGTTGACTATCTCTTTCATGCGGCAGCGTTAAAACAAGTTCCTAGTTGTGAGTTCTTCCCTCTTGAAGCAGTAAAGACCAATGTGCTAGGAACAGACAATGTTCTTACCGCCGCCATTGAAGCCAAGGTAAAAAAGGCTATTTGTCTTTCTACAGACAAAGCTGCATATCCTGTCAACGCAATGGGTACCAGCAAAGCAATGATGGAAAAAGTTTTTGTTGCGAAATCCAGAGTTAGCAATGGCACAACTATTTGCGGTACAAGGTATGGCAATGTCATGTGTTCTAGGGGTTCAGTTATCCCACTGTTTATCGACCAAATTAAGCAAGGTAAGCCTATGACAATAACAGAACCCAAAATGACAAGGTTTATTATGAGTCTTGAAGAAGCTGTGGAGCTTGTTTTGTTTGCTTTTAAGAATGCAGAATCGGGAGATATCATGGTACAAAAGGCGGCGGCATGCACAATAGAAGTGTTAGCGCAAGCCGTTAAAGAGTTATTTGACCCTAAAGCAGAGATAAAGGTTATTGGTATTCGGCACGGAGAAAAGATGTACGAAACACTACTTACCGACGAAGAATGTATCAATGCAATCGACATGGGTGACTTCTATAGAGTGCCTGCGGATAATAGAGATTTGAACTACGGAAAGTATTTTGTAGAAGGTGTAAAAGAAAAGAATATACTAAACCAATTTAATTCTAATAACACAAAGCTATTAGATATAGAGCAAGTAAAAGAAAGATTACTTAGACTTGATTATATAAAAGATGAATTAGAAAATTGGTCACATAAATACTAAGAGTGTTAGTAAAGTGAAACAGGGTATGTGAGTAAATTTAAGGCAAACTGCGTAAATAAGGAGAAAATATGAAATATTTAGTAATGGGCGCAAGAGGAATGGCGGGGCATGTTATATCACAATATTTGTACGAAAATGGTCATGAAGTGTTGGGATTTGATAGGAATAAAGTGACCCACTGTCCTTCTGTTGCCGGTGATGCCAAAGATAAAGACTTTGTTGTGGATATTATTAAAAATGGCAATTTTGACAGCGTTATAAACTGTATCGGCATACTCAATCAAGCGGCAGAAGATAATAAAGAGCTTGCTGTTTATCTAAACTCATATTTTCCACATTTTTTGGCAGATGTAACCAAAGATATGAAGACTAATGTTATTCATATGAGCACAGATTGTGTTTTTTCCGGCAAAAAAGGGAACTATACGGAAAAGGATTTTCGTGACGGAGAAACATTTTATGACAGAACTAAGGCACTGGGAGAATTGGACGATAATAAGAATTTAACATTAAGGAACTCTATCGTTGGTCCTGATATAAATCCGAACGGAATAGGGCTTTTTGGTTGGTTTATGAAGCAACAGGGCAAAATAAAAGGGTATAGCAAAGCTATGTGGACGGGCCAGACTACATTACAACTTGCAAAAACTATGGAATATGCCACAAAGACAGGGGCAACCGGACTTTTTAATATGGTTTATTCCCAACCAATAAGTAAATATGACTTGCTGCGCCTATTTAACAAATATATGCGCAATAATGAAATAGAGATAGAGAAAGTTGATGGAATAGTGGCAGACAAATCACTTGTTAGAACTAACTTTAATATGGATTATTTAATACCCGATTATGAAACAATGGTGTCAGAAATGGCGCAGTGGATTGGTGTGCACAAAGAACTTTATCCACATTACAACTAGGAGAATAATATGAACAAACTTAAGTTAATGACGATAATAGGGACTAGACCGGAAATAATAAAGCTATGTGAAGTAATAAAAAAAGCAGATTTATATTTTGACCATGTCCTTGTGCATACCGGTCAGAATTGGGATTACAACTTAAATGAGATATTTTTTGAAAATTTGGGATTGCGCAAACCTGACTACTTTTTGGGAGTGGTTGGCGGCAACCTAGGAGAAACAATGGGCAATGTTATAGCAAAGTCCTATGAGCTTATTGCCAAAGAAAAACCCGACGCAGTGCTTATTTTGGGGGACACAAATTCTGCCCTTGCAGCAATTAGCGCCAAAAGATTAAAAGTACCAATTTTCCATATGGAAGCAGGCAATAGATGTTTCGACGAGAACTTGCCCGAAGAAATTAACCGCAAAATAGTTGACCATATATCAGATGTAAATCTACCATACACAGAGCATGCTCGTAGGAATCTTATATCCGAAGGGCTAAAAAAAGAATATACTTTTGTTACTGGCTCTCCTATGAAAGAAGTGCTTGAAGTCTACAAAAAAGATATAGAGAAAAGCAATATTTTGAATGAGCTTGGCTTGCAAAAAAATGGGTATATTCTTTTGTCGGCGCATCGTGAAGAAAACATTGATGATGAAAAAAACTTTATGTCGCTTATGTCAGCAATAAACAACATTGCTGAGCGGTATAATATGCCCGTAATATATTCCACACACCCCCGCAGCAAGAACATTATAGAAAAAAGAGCGTTTAAGTTTCATCCTTTAGTAAAGAACTTAAAGCCTTTTGGGTTTTTTGACTATAACAATTTACAAAGAAATAGTTACTGCGTGCTGTCAGACAGTGGAACGCTGGCTGAAGAATCGGCAATACTGAATTTTTGTTCGGTGTCTATAAGAACAAGCACAGAAAGACCTGAAGTAATGGACAAAGGCAGCATGGTTATTGGAGGAATTAGTGGCAAGGAAATAGAACAAGCTATTGATTTTGTGGTAAAGGCTAAAGAAATGGGTGAGTCAAGCAGTCTTGCTACCGACTATACAGATACTAATGTTTCTCATAAAGTTATTAATCTTATTCAAAGTTATGTCGGCGTGGTGAATAAGATGGTTTGGAGAAAGCAATAATAGTTTTTGAATGCAAACAAAATTTAATAGTAAAACACACCACATAAAAGTTGACTTTGGTGGGTATTTTTGCTATATTTATATATAATAAAAACACGATTAAAGGAGATTTAGTTATGCCCAAAATGGTTTTAGATTGGAAGACAGCTACAGAATTTATTACCGACGCGTTTGTCGGTTACGGTGTGCCTAGAGAAGATGCAGAAATTTGTACAGATGTACTGCTTGAGAGTGACAGGCGCGGTATTGAATCACATGGTTGCAATCGCTTTAAGCCTATATATATCGACAGGATTAAGGCAGGTATCCAAAATCCCGTTACCAAGTTTGAAATTATTAGAGAAACCCCAACAACAGCTGTTGTGGACGGACATGACGGAATGGGACAAGTAATCGGTTACAAGGCTACAAAACTAGCTATAGAAAAGGCAAAGAAGTACGGCATGGGAATGGTAGCCGTTAGGAATTCTTGTCACTATGGTATAGCAGGATATTATCCTTCAATGTGTATTAAAGAAGGAATGATTGGTATTACCGGCACCAACGCTCGTCCTAGTATCGCTCCTACATTTGGTGTGGAAAATATGCTCGGCACCAACCCTCTTACAATCGGTTTTCCTACAGATGAGGCATTCCCATTTATACTGGACTGCGCAACAAGCATTTCTCAAAGGGGAAAGATAGAATATTATGCTCGTATTGGTCAAGATACACCAGCAGGAATGGTTATCGGCCGTGACGGCAAAACAAAAACAGACAGCAAACAAATCCTAATAGACCTAAACACAGGAGAAGCGGCTTTGGCACCCCTTGGCGGAGTAGGTGAAGAACTTGCCGGATACAAAGGCTATGGCTACGCTACCGTTGTAGAAGTACTAAGCGCAGCGTTGCAACAAGGTAACTTCCTTAGAGCTCTTACAGGTATTGGTAGTAACGGCGAAAAGGTACCTTTCCATCTAGGTCACTTCTTTATTGCAATAGATACAAACGCTTTTATGGGCGAAGATGAGTTCAAGAAGGTAGCTGGCGACATTATGAGAGACCTTCGCGGTTCCGTCATAGCACCTGGAGAGAGCAGAATTTATACCGCTGGCGAAAAGGAATGGGATGTTTGGCAACAAAGAAAGGATAGTGGTGTACCAATTAACGAAGCTGTTCAAAAAGAAATGTCAACTATCAAGAGTGAATTGGGACTAAATAATTATGTTTTCCCATGGGAGAAATAAGGAGAAAGGTATGGATTACGCGAAAGAATCACTAAGATTGCATTACGAGTGGAAGGGAAAACTTGAGTGCGTACCGCGCGCAAGTGTCAGCAACAAACAAGAACTAAGCTTGGCATATACCCCAGGAGTTGCGCAACCTTGTTTGGAAATACAAAAGGATGTAAATTTGTCATACGAACTAACACGCAGATGGAACCTGGTTGCTGTGGTAACTGACGGTACAGCTGTGCTTGGACTAGGCGACATTGGACCAGAAGCAGGCATGCCTGTTATGGAAGGAAAATGCGTACTATTTAAGGCATTCGGCGGAGTTGACGCTTTCCCGATTTGCATTAAGAGCAAAGATGTTGACGAGATAGTAAGAACGGTTCAACTAATATCTGGAAGCTTCGGCGGTATCAACTTAGAAGATATATCCGCTCCAAGATGTTTTGAAGTAGAAAAGAAATTGAAAGAATGCACCGACATACCAATTTTTCACGATGACCAACACGGCACGGCTGTAGTTTGTTCTGCTGCTATTATCAACGCTGTTAAGGTAGTTAACAAAAAGCTATCCGACTGCGTAATCGCTTTTAGTGGAGCAGGCGCGGCAGGAGTTGCTATAGCTAAGCTATTGATATCTATGGGCGTGAAAGATGTTATTATGTGCGACCGCAAAGGTATAATCTGTGAAAACGATACTTCCCTGGACTTATCTAAGAGAGAAATAGCTTCTTATACAAATAACAGCAAAAAGACTGGTGGACTAGCTGAAGCAATGGCTGGCGCAGATATTTTTGTTGGAGTTTCCGTTCCTGGCGTTGTTACAAAAGAAATGGTAGCATCAATGAATAAGGGCGCAATTGTTATGCCTATGGCCAACCCGGTGCCAGAGATTATGCCTGATTTAGCTAAGGAAGGCGGAGCGGCAGTAGTGGGAACAGGCAGAAGTGATTTCCCCAACCAAATAAACAATGTACTAGCTTTCCCCGGGATTTTCCGCGGAGCGTTAGATGTAAGAGCAAGCGACATAAATGAAGAAATGAAAATTGCCGCAGCTAAAGCGATAGCAAGTTTGGTTAGTGACGAAGAACTTAATTCTGAATATATTTTGCCAAGAGCTTTTGACGAGAGAGTGGGCAAAACAGTAGCTAAAGCCGTTGCTGAAGCAGCAAGACTTTCTGGAGTAGCAAGAATATAAAAAAGGATATTATGCCTAATAGAAGATTCAAACATAAAAAACCGCAAAGAGACAATTACCAACCACCGTATTCTGAACAAGTACTTTCAGAAAGCGTTGAAGTGTTGTCTCTTCGTGAAGAAACTCTTAATTTGCTTCTTAAAGCCAATGTTAAAAACCTAAAAGAAGTATTAAAAAGAGAAGAAAAGGATTTTTATCGTATATCTACATTTAACAAGAAGAACTTGTTAGACCTAAAAAAGGCATTACAGGCAAAGAAACTAGAACTTAAACCCACAACGGAAAGCAAAGAAGATAATTCAGTTAAGCAGACCGCACCCAAAGGCGAAGAAAACGCAAATAAAGAAAAGTTACCCAAAGCAAAACCTAACGAAGGTGGCATTGCTAAGAAAAATCCCAGTAAAGATAAATACGGAGTGGTGGAAAGCCCAACTTTTGCTAGCATTTTGCCAGAAAGGCCGCCCAAAGTTAAGATTGTTGCGCCCAAAGATGTGCCAGATGTTTATGTTAAGGTAAATAAAGGCGGCAAGTGGGGATTCAAAGATAGAATGAATAAGCAAACGGTTGCCCCCCTTTATGACGAAGTTTTTAACTACAAAGAGGATATCTGTTGTGTGGAAAAGGACGAATTGTTCGGATACATAAATAGAGAAGGGGAAGAAATCGTTCCCATTATGTATACTTGCGCCACATCATTTAGCGAAGGGTATGCGTGCGTTTTCAAAAAAGATAAGTGCGGGTACATTGATGCTAATAACCAAACGATTATTGACTTTAAGTATGACGCTGGTACACCGGTAGTGGACGGAGAATGTCGGGTAAAACTTGACGGCAAGTGGGGAGAGCTACATATTGATAACCCCAGAGAAGTGCGGTGGATTAACTAAGCAAAAACATGTAAAAGGCTCAAGTATTTTGAGCCTTTTTTATTTTCGTATATTACGGATAATGTTCTTGATATTTTATAGTTATGTCTGCCGATATCGTTCCTTTCTTATGTTATGAGTAGCGCGCAACACTAGGTAGAATGTATATTGTATTTTCATTCTTTCCGTGTGTTATGTGTAGTGCGGTTGATTGCTTCTGACAAAATAAATGAGTAGTCTTTAATTAAAAAATCTATTTCTTTAGCGGTGACAACCATTGCATGCAGGTCCTTTTCTATATTTACTTTTTCCGTTGAAAGATATTCTAGCAGTATTCTTTTGGCATAAATAACTAGGGGTACGCCAATTGCTACCACTGGCACGCCCAAAGAATCGAAGTTGAGTTTTGGTTGGGGATTATTTACCCCACCGCCTGGTTCTATTCCACTGTCAGAAAGCTGTATGGTGCAGGCAAGGCTTGCAGTAGTTGTGCTAGCTATCGTGTCCACAGCGATAATGACATCGGGCTTGGCGACATCTGTTACGGCGCGCACTACATCATAAGAGGGTATACCCGTTGTTCCACTTACACCGCATTTTAGGGCGCAAAGGTTGCCGTAGTGGTCAAAAATATCCTGACCAAACACATGCGAAGATACAAGTAGTTTGTCCACGACATAGCTACCAAGACTATCAGCAGTGACTTTTTCGTTGCCTAGTCCGACAACCATTACTTTGGATTTTCTTTTTATAGAATACTTTTTGAAAAAGTTAGTAAGTAGAGTGATAAGTTCTTTGATTACACTTTCCATAAATTGGTCGTTATGGAACAGCTCATCTTTTAGGTGTAGCGTATAAAATATGTTGTTACTATCCTTGTGCTGACTGGTTGTTAGTAGAAGTTTTCCCTGACAACGCCTTTCTTTGGTTGTCAGATAAAGATTTCTATCAATTTCGCCGCTTTCCGTCCAAAGCTCTCTATATACGCTATCCATAATAAAATTGTTACCTTTTAGCAAAAAAATATAACATTATTCTTGCTTTATTGATAATACTATGCTAAAATACCTACATTAAATGGTACATTAGTGAATTAAGGAGTGTAATAATGGCTAACATCAAGTCACAAAAAAAGCGTATTCTTACTAGCAGAGCAGAAAAGGCTCGCAACATCAGTAAAAAAAGCGAAGTAAAATCAGTAATAAAAAAATATGAGGCTACCATTGCTAGCGGCAACATCGAAGAAGCAACCGCAATGCTAAGCGTAGTTTTTTCCACAATAGATGCGGCAAAGAGCGACGGAATATTCCATACAAACACAGCTGCAAACAAGAAGGCAAGACTTTCCAAACTTCTTGACGCTGCAAAGGCAAGCAAGGCTGAGTAGTAACTAGTATTTTAATATAAAAAAAGCATAACTCTTGATCAGGGTTATGCTTTTTTAGGTTTCTTGATATGCATCTTTAATGCTCAAAAAAAAAATTTCTCTTGAAATATGTATGTTGTTATGATATCATAATAATATTGTTGCAAATTTTTTACAAGTAGGAGATACATATGGAAGTTTTTAGCAAAAATAAAATAAGAAATATTGCGCTTATCGGTCACGGTGGCGAAGGGAAGACCTCTCTATTAGAAGCGATTTTATTTAATACCAAAGCAATTGACAGATTGGGCAAAATTGATGACGGCAATACTGTTAGTGACTATGAAGCCGAAGAAACAAGCAGAAAAATGAGTATTTCTTTGACACTTAGTTATGCACTTTATAAGGATTACAAAATAAACTTTTTAGATTGTCCCGGATTTTTTGACTTTGAAGGAGAAATGGTAGCAGCTCTAGCGGTAGCAGACGGCGCAGTTATAGTAACTCAAGCGTCTGGATACCTTTCTGTAGGCACCGAAAAAGCCATAGATTATTGCAAAGAAAACGGCGTGCCGATGATGATTTTTGTCAACGGTGTCAACAAAGAAAACAGTAGTTATACAAAGACAGTTGCAGCCATTAAAGAAAAGTATGGCAGTATGGTTGCTTCTATAGAATTACCTATTATGGACGGCTACAATATGACTGGTTATGTTGATATTTTAGCCAACAAAGCCTTTGACAACAGTGGCGCAGAAATAGCAGTTCCTGCAGAATTTGTTGATGCTGTTGCTTCAGAGAATGCCGAACTTACTGAGATTGCGGCAAGCGCAGACGAAAACCTAATGGAGATTTTCTTTGACAAGGGCGACCTATCTAAGGAAGAAAAGCTTCAAGGAATTAAGAAGATGGTAATATCCACAGAGTTCGTGCCAGTAGTTGCTGGCGTTGCTGTGGGCAAGCC
>CAYJBW010000058.1:0-8555 GCA_964368255.1 uncultured Christensenella sp. | reverse complement strand
CATCTATTACACCGATGTTGCTCCCAACCTAAGAAGTGGTATGACTTTGTGCTTTGCGCATGGATTTAATATCCACTTTAATCAAATCGTGCCACCCAAGTTCGTGAATGTAATTATGATTGCTCCCAAAGGACCTGGACACACTGTCCGTTCACAATTTTTGGAAGGCAAAGGTGTACCCTGCTTAATCGCTGTTTATCAAGACTTTACTGGTAACGCTAAGTCTACCGCTTTAGCATACGCGCGCGGAATAGGCGGAGCAAGAGCAGGAATACTAGAAACTACTTTCAAAGAAGAAACAGAAACCGACCTATTCGGCGAACAAGCTGTTCTTTGTGGTGGCGTAACTGCCCTTATGAAAGCAGGTTTTGAAACGCTTGTTGAAGCAGGTTACCAACCAGAAAGCGCATACTTTGAGTGCGTTCACGAAATGAAACTTATTATTGACTTGGTTGTTTCAGGTGGACTTTCTATGATGCGCTACTCAATAAGCGATACCGCAGAATACGGAGATTATCGGGTAGGCAACAGAATAATTACCGATGAAACAAAGAAAGAAATGAAAAAAGTTCTTACAGAAATACAAACTGGCGAGTTTGCCCGTGACTGGATACTAGAGAACAAGGCAAATAGACCTTCTTTCCTTGCTAAACGCAGCATTGAGAAAGAACATCTTGTAGAAAAAGTAGGGGCAGAACTAAGAGAAAAAATGAGCTGGAGGAAAGCGTGAAAAGTAATGTGATAAAAAGCGGTATGGAGAACGCTCCCAAAAGAGCGCTCCTAAAGGCGATGGGCTATGCAGATTATCAGTTGGAGCGCCCCTTAATCGGTATTGTGAACTCCTTTAATGAGATTGTACCGGGACACACTAACTTGCAAATAATCTCACGGGCAGTAAAGGACGGCGTGCTTGCAAACGGTGGCACACCTATGGAATTTAACACCATAGGAGTATGTGACGGCATTGCTATGGGACATGACGGTATGCGCTACTCACTAGCCACTAGAGAAATTATTTGTGACAGCATAGAATGTACTGTCAAAGCTCACGCCTTTGACGGACTTGTTTTCCTACCTAACTGCGACAAAGTTGTTCCTGGCATGCTAATGGCGGCGGCTAGACTTAACTTACCGTCAATTTTTATTTCCGGCGGTCCTATGCTCTCTATTCATCAAAAAGACCTTAATAGTGTGTTTGAAGGTGTCGGGGCATATAAAGCAGGCAAAATGAGCGAAAGTGAGCTTTGCGCACTGGAAAATTCCGCTTGTCCAACCTGTGGCTCCTGTTCTGGTATGTTTACCGCCAACTCAATGAATTGTCTGTGCGAAGCGTTAGGAATAGCCCTTGACGGCAACGGTACAATACCTGCTGTTTATTCCCAAAGATTGCATTTAGCCAAAAAAGTCGGCTTTTCTATTATGGAACTAGTAAAATGCGACATAAAAGCTAGAGATATCATGACAAAAGAAGCTTTTTATAACGCTCTTACCACCGATATGGCGCTTGGTTGCTCTACTAACTCGGTACTGCACTTACTTGCAATATCGCACGAAGCCAAAGTTGAACTAAACTTGCATCTTGTTAACGAAATTAGCGAAAAAACACCTAATTTGTGCAAACTCGCTCCGGCAGGAAGCGCGCATATGCAAGACTTACTAGAAGACGGCGGAGTTTATGCGGTTATGAAAGAGCTACTACTTGGCGGTCTTCTAAACGCAAACTGTATGACAGTTAGTCAAAAAAATGTTGGGGACAACTTAAAAAATGTTTCCAAAAAGAATACTGGCGTTATTAAAAGCTTTGATAATCCTTACTCCCAAAGCGGTGGGCTTGCTGTGCTGTTTGGCAATTTAGCTACAGACGGCGCAATCGTTAAGCGTAGCGCGGTAGACCCAAAAATGCTTAAGTTTACGGGAAAAGCTAAGGTTTATAACTGCGAAGAAGATGCAGTTGACGCTATATACAAGGGCAAAGTTGCCAAAGGCGATGTGGTTGTTATTAGGTACGAAGGACCTAGCGGTGGACCTGGCATGAGAGAGATGCTAACCCCCACTTCCGCTATTGCAGGAATGGGACTTGATGCTGATGTTGCGCTCATTACTGACGGCAGATTCTCTGGAGCTACCAGGGGGGCTTGTATTGGTCATATTTCTCCAGAAGCCAATAAGGGCGGACTTATAGCATACATAAAAGACGGCGACCAAATATTTATTGATATCAACAACTACTCAATAAAACTGCTTGTAGACGATGAAGAACTAAATAGTCGCAAAAAGTCAATTATGTTACAAACAAAGGACATTGGCGATGGATATTTATCCAGATATTCCCGTTTGGTTTCTAGCGCGGATAAGGGCGCAATTCTAAAATAAAAGGAGTCATTATGTTATCACTTGACAAAGTCTACAAAGCTAAGCATGTGCTTAAAGATGTTATCTACAACACCGATTTGATTTATGCAAAGTCACTTTCTACAGATAATGATATTTATTTGAAGACAGAAAATTTGCAGATAACCGGTTCCTTTAAGGTGCGCGGAGCATATTATAAGATATCGACATTAAGCGAAGAGAGTAAGAAAAAAGGTATTGTTGCCTGTTCTGCCGGCAATCACGCTCAAGGGGTTGCTCTAGCAGGAGCAAAGAACAATGTAAATACAAAGATATTTATTCCTAGCCTTGCTCCCATTTCTAAAGTCGAAGCAACCAAAAAGTATGGCGCAGAAGTTGTGCTTGTAGACGGCATATATGACGATGCTTACACTGCCTCTTTAGAAGAAGTAAAAAGAACTGGCGCGGAGTTTATTCACCCATTCGATGACGAAGAAATAATAGCTGGTCAAGGCACAATTGGACTGGAAATTCTTGACGATATGCCAAATGTGGATGCGGTAGTTGTGCCAATCGGCGGTGGTGGTCTTGCTAGCGGAGTGGCTTTCGCAATAAAGAGTCTAAAGCCTAATTGCAAGGTATACGGCGTACAAGCTGTGGGCGCGTCCTCTATGCACCAGTGGGTAATTACCAAAAACAAAGTGTCGCTAGATAATGTATCTACATTTGCTGACGGAATAGCGGTAAAAACGCCCGGTCAAATTACTTGCAAGTGTTGTGAAAAGTATCTTGACGGCATAGTTACCGTTACTGATGACGAGATAGCAACGGCAATCCTAACCCTTATGGAACAGCAAAAACTTGTTGCAGAGGGAGCGGGCGCGGTTTCCGTGGCGGCAGTAATGTTCAACAAACTGCCCATAAAAAACAAAAAAGTAGTTTGTCTTGTATCTGGTGGCAATATTGATGTTACAATATTATCAAGAGTTATTCACCGTGGACTGCTCACAACTGGCAGATTATCTGACCTAGGTATAATAATGCTAGATAAGCCCGGCGAACTAAAAAAAGTAGCCACCATAATTTCTGACCTTGGCGCAAATGTAGTTAGGGTAAATCATAATTATGGGGGAGAAAACAGCGCAATAAACGGTTGCTATCTAAAAATATCTTTAGAAACAAGGAATCACGAACATTTAGAGCAGATAAAAGCTGCGCTAATTAAGGAAAAATACATTCTTATGGGAGGTATAATATGAAAAAAACAATAGTAACAGACAATGCGCCTAAGGCTATCGGTCCATATTCTCAAGGCATTGTAATAAGGGGAACGCTATATAGTAGCGGACAAATTCCAATTAACCCTGTCACAGGCGAGATAGAAGGAAGTGACATAACCGAGCAAACTTATATGGTAATGAAAAATTTAAGCGGAGTGCTTAGCGCCGCAGAAATGACCTTTGCCGATGTAGTTAAGGCCACATGCTACTTAAAGAACATGAGCGACTTTGCGGAATTTAATAAGGTATATGGGGAGTTTTTTGTGTCAAAACCAGCAAGAAGCTGTGTTTCTGTGGCTGCACTACCCAAAGATGTTTTGGTAGAAATAGACATTGTCGCCGCTCACGCAGATTTTATTGAGTAAGCTATAAACTTTTATAGCTTACCCACAAAATTACTTATTCTATTAACTGGCTAATTTGCGAAGCAAGTGCTTTTAGTTGCATTAAGTTTGCGCTCTTTACGGCGGAACTTATTGTAACGGTAGGTTCAAGCACAGTTATATCTTTCATACTGCAAAGCAGTTCTTTCATAAGTTTACCAGATGACGGCGCCCAGGAGCCGTTTTCTATTATGCCCACCGTGCGGTTTTGGAACAAATGCGCTTTCAAGTCAAATAGCAAGTTTTCCATTTTTGTAAAAATACCTAAATTATATGTAGCTGAAGCAAATACAATATGGCTGTACCTAAAGCACTCTGAAAGCAAATAAGAGACATCGGTTTTGGATGCGTCAAATATTGCCACATTCTTCACACCGTTTATACGCAGTTCATTGCCAAGAATATTGGCAGCGTTAGCTGTATTACCATAAATAGAGCCGTAAATAATAACTACTCCGCTTGTTTCGTATTGATAACTACCCCACTTTATATACTTGTCTACAAAATAACTAATGTCACTGCGCCAAACTACCCCGTGCAAAGGACAAATATACTTAATGTCAAGGTTTGACGCTTTGTTTAGTAGCGCCATAACCTGCCTGCCATACTTGCCGACAATGTTAAAGTAGTACCGCCTAGCTTCGTCCAAATAATCCTTTTCTATATCGATTTCGTCATTAAAAAGCCCATTTAGCGCGCCAAATGCGCCGAAAGCGTCCGCAGAAAACAGTATCTTGTCCCTTTTGTCATAGGTGACCATAACTTCCGGCCAATGCACCATAGGCGCCAAAAAGAATTGTAATTCATGCTTACCTAGGCTAAGAGTGTCGCCCTCTTTGACCGCAATAAATCTATCATCAATGTTAGTGGTAAAAAAATTACCGAACATTTCTTTAGTCTTTGCCGTCCCCACTATTTTTGCATTCGGATACATAAGGGCGGTACGCTCTAGCGTAGAAGCGTGGTCAGGCTCCATATGATTAACAATAATATAGTCCAGGTTTCTGCCTTGAAGTGTCTTTTTCACATTGTCAAAAAACACTTCGCTAACGGAATCATCCACTGTATCTATTAGCGCAGTCTTGTCGTCCAAAATTATGTAAGAATTATAAGAAACACCATTATCAAGGGGATAGATATTTTCAAACAAAGCAATTCGCCTGTCACTTGCGCCCACATAGAACACATCGCAACTTACAGATCTAATATTCATTAAATCCTCCTATTTTGACTTCCAAAGTCCGTGCAAATTGCAATATTCATACACTCCAAGCAGTTTTTCTGTTGGGTTAAGTATAAAAGAACAATGGGGCTTGTCGCCAGGATTTAATGTCTTTTTGATAAAACCTTCGCTTGTTTCCGCCACAACAAACATAATATAATGTTCAGGAACCATAGGGTGGTCAACGCTACCAACATTTACATTAACGCTGCTCCCGCTAACTACCACTTCAGGTATATGTTTTTCGTAAGATGCTTCCACTGTATTAACTGTGAGCTCTTGCATTTTTTCTCCGCAACAAACTACAGGTACTCCGCTACTGTGCAAATGCGTGATAATATTACCGCAATGTTTACATAAATAAAACTTCATAGTAACCTCCATAAAAAATAAAATTACCCATATTAAATAGGTAATTCTATTATACCATTAAATGGTCAATTTGACCATACTTTTGTTGAATCTAATTTGTAGCAAAAACTAAATACGCGCTTTACTCTATAATTTGCAGATTAAACCGTCTAAAGAACATATCAAGCTCGATTAGGTAGCCAAAAATTTGTGGCAATCTCATAAGTTGCCCGTACCAAGGATTGTTGACCGCAATTTTGTCGTTGGCTAGGTCATTAAATGTATCTTTATTGACTATTTGTGACAAAATACTGTCCTTATCGTTAATTAACTTCTCCGCTATACTTATCAAACTTTTTTTGAAAACGGGATTAAATGTTTTTGGATAGGGCGTTTTTTTGCGCTCGGTTATTTCTTTAGGCAACATGTCGGCAAAGGCTTCTCTCATTATGCCCTTTTCCCGTCCATTTATTGCCTTGAACTTCCAAGGCATGTTGTAGGCATAATCTATTATATGGTTGTCACAAAACGGCACCCTTATTTCCAAATTGCCTGCGCTCATTCTGTCGCTACGGTCAAGTAATGTTTGCATAAAATAATAATAATTTAGCATGAACATTTCGCGCACTCTTTTGTTTATTTTGTCGTCACTGTCCAAACAGTCGGTGGAGCTAATTACACTTTTGTATTCTTCAAAGACAAAATCTTCGTTGTCACTACCTAATATATCTTTGTTGAATAGACTTTCTCGCAAGCTAAGGGCATTTAGCCAAGGGAAGTTGTCCCTATAGAGTAGTTCTTCCCTATGATACCAGGGATATCCGCCAAAAAATTCGTCCGCGCATTCTCCCGACATACAAATATTTTTTTCCTTCCCCACCTTTTGACATAGTAGCATTAAGGATGTGTCAATATCTCCCATACCGGGCAAATCTCTTGCAAAATGTGACTCTTGCATTGCGCTAAGCAGTTCGTCCGTGTCAAGTATAATATGTTTATGGTCACTGTCTGTGTCCTTGCTCATAATGTCTATAAAACTATTGTCAGGAGATGACTGAAAACTGTTTTTTTCAAAGTACACATCATTCCCCATATAATCAACGGAAAATGTCTTTAGCTGTTTGCCTTCTTTATGATAAATATCCGCCACCACTTTACTTATTATGCTAGAATCAAGTCCCCCAGAAAGAAAACAAGCTAAATCATCACCGTCAACCTGCCGAGTTATGGCATCAATTATTAGCTCCCTTGTTTTGCGGGAAGTGGTTGCATAATCGTCTGTGTGAATACTTGCTGTAGGTTTCCAGTAATAAGATACTTTTTGGTTTACACTATCATACTCCAAAGTTTGCCCGCATTTTAGTTCTTGCACACCGGCAATTATTCCACAGCCAGCAGTCCTAGAGGGTCCTAGTAGTAGCAGTTGCTTTAGTCCATAGCTGTCCACTTCCCCTTTAATAAGTCCACTTGCCATAAGAGCCTTTATTTCCGACCCAAAAATTATGCCGTTACCATACTTGTAATAAAAGAACGGTTCTACACCCATTCTGTCACGGGCGGCAAATAGCTTTTTTTGTTCCTTGTCCCAAATAGCTACCGCAAAATAGCCGTTTAGCATCGCTATGCTCTCTCTCCCCCATTTTTGGTAAGATTTCAAAATTATTTCTTCATCGCTACTGTCACTTGGCTCTATATTGTGGCTTTTTAGTCTGCTAAGCAGTTCCTTTTTATTAAACAACTTTCCGCTGTAAGCAATAAAAATTGACTCGTTTATATTTGTTGCGTTCACCTTATTTCCCCGCTCGCCAAGTAATGCGGAGTCGGATGTGAATATTTTTTCATACCCGCCGCGTTTTTTTATGGCGCCTAGCATTAGCGCAAAACTGTCTGTGTCTTCTTTGCTTATTTTTTGGTGCTTAATATAACCTACAATACCACTCATTTTTTTACCTCAAAAGTATCGGTTGAATCTGTGTTAGCTCTAAAGCTGCTTTCGCCGAAGAAAATAGCAAATCATAGTGGGCTACCAAAGAATTGCTTTTATCCTTACAATTATCTTGTGAGAATGGTACAAAATATATGTTCTTTTTGTTTATCAATTCTCCAATATTTTTGCCGTTGGCAGAAAGTCCGTCATTGGTCGAAACAGCAATCAGTAGGGGTAAGTTGTTGCGCAAATGCGCCTTACACGCCATAAGAACGGGTGTGTCTGTTATGGCATTATTAAGTTTTGCCAAAGTATTGCCTGTACAGGGCGCAATAATCATTAAATCCATTTTGTTGCTAGGACCAAAGGGTTCGGCTGCTGCTATGGTAGTTATTGGCTTGTTGCCAGTAATACTAAATATGTCATCATAAAAGTTTTTAGCTTGATAAAATCTTGTATCGGTAGTAGCTACATTAAATGACAACACGGGAAAAACACTGTTTCCTTCCTCAATAATTTTTTTTATTTCGGGCAGTATTTTTTCAAATGTGCAAAAAGAACCTGTTATGCAAAATCCAATTTTTTTGTTTTTCATAATTTATTGTAAGCCTTTCATAATGACATCTTTTATGTACTTACCAGCCGTCTTTGGGGCGAGTTTGCCTGGTACACCTAGCGCGTGAATACATTTAATACCTTGCTTTTTAGCTTGCTCAAAATCTATACCGCCAGGCAAGGACGCTAAGTCCAATAAAAAACAATCTTTATTTATTTGCTTTATCGTTTCTCCTTTTATTATTAGTTTTGGAATGGTATTTATTATGGCTGTATATTTTTCTACCTTACCTTCGAAGTTTTTTGTATCATACACTTCTGCAAAAATTGCCACTTCCGCCCCTTCTTTAACATCGTCCGTGACAACATCGACTTTTGCGCCCAAGCTATTTAATATTTTTACCATAG
Source organism: uncultured Christensenella sp. (assembly GCA_964368255.1). Classification (GTDB taxonomy): domain Bacteria; phylum Bacillota; class Clostridia; order Christensenellales; family DTU072; genus CAG-1782. The sequence continues at coordinate 98 of CAYJBW010000058.1, read as the reverse complement.
ACTTGCCTACTCGCCCATACCCAAGCACAAGTACGGGCATATCAATTAGCGACGAGGCTGTATTTTCTATAATGTAGTGTAAGGCGCATTCCGATGTT
>CAYJBW010000057.1:0-8966 GCA_964368255.1 uncultured Christensenella sp. | reverse complement strand
TATTAACATAGTCAGCTAAAGTTTTAACAAAACCAATTCTTATTTGAGAAGCAGGAACAAAAATTGTGTATGAACCGATTTTACCAAGCAAGCCACCTTTAATTTCTTGATTGCATGCTAGAGTAAATTCTTCTCCGGCAAGTATCTTTTTGACATGTTCATCGTCAGCTTTTATGGCATCGTATGCTTTTTTGCTTAGATTTATCGCTTTATCTTTGCTTCCGGCATCTTTGGGTATAATTACTACACTCAAAAGGTCGTCAATAGCATAATTGTCGGGATCGTAAGAACCGTCAAGTTCTGCCTCTTCTTTTGCGATGAAACCACAATCATTTTTGCCTGTAGCTTCTAGCGCTACAGAAATGCCTGTGCTGTCAACCTTTATGACGCGTGCCTTTAGCTTTTGACCTTCACGGTAAGATTTCGCATTGTATGTGTTTTGCTTCATAGCTTCTTCCATAGATGAAAAATCTTCTTTTGCGCCTGTCTTTGCTTCTTCATTAGTAACTTGCTCAACTGCTAGCTCTGTTACAGTGACTTCCTCTGTTACAACGGTGTCGGGTGTGTTTAGTTCACTCATTCTGTTAAAAACCTCCATAGTCAACTCTTCCGGAGTTGATGCGCTAGATATTATGCCTAGCTTTGCATTATTTTTGTATATATTAACCGATTTTAAGTCGGAAATATTTTGTATTAAGTAAACATTTTCACAAAACTTAGCAGATATATTAAACAATTTCTTACAATTACTGCTGTTTTTGTCCCCAATGACCAAAACGACATCAGAGTTAAGAGCAATAGATTTTGCTTCATTCTGTCGTTTTATTGTAGTATAACAAATGCTATTAAAAAATTCAACTGTTTTTAATAATTTTGTAGCAGTTTCCGCAATTTTCTTTGCTATTTCTTGGTATAAATCGATAGAAAAAGTAGTTTGAGCAACTACAAAGAATTTTTCCGCCCTAGACAGGTCAATTTCTTGGAAAGTTTGCACTATTTGAAAGTTTTTTATACAGCCGCTTATACCCTTTACTTCGACATGGTTACTGTCCCCAATAATAATTATACCATAACCGTTACTTTCGTATGCAACAACTTTTGCGTGAATTGCGCTAACAAATGGACAGGTTGCGTCAATAACTTTTTTGTATTTTTGCTCAAGGGAACTTTTTTCTTCATTGCTACAGCCGTGCGCACTAATAATAATTACATCATCATCGGCAACCACAGTATTTGTATCCAAAGTAAAGATATTATTATCTTCCAAATCTTTTACCACTATTGCGTTGTGAATAAGCGGATGTGTGCAAAAAGCGCGCTTGCCCTCTTTCGTCACTTCCTTAGCCATATTGACCGCTCTTTTTACCCCTTCGCAAAAGCCGTATGAACCTAAAGTTAGCATATGTATCCTAAAATTTTGGCAACAGACTGCTCTATTGTCATATTTGATGTGTCTATAATAATTGCGCCATCAGCAACAACCAAAGGCGCAAAAGCGCGTGTAGTGTCCTGCAAATCGCGTTTTTCTATGTCTTCTTTGAGTTTTTCAAGGGGAATAAACTCCCCTTTGGCTTGCAAATCTAAGAGTCTTCTTTCTGCTCTAACTTGGCTGGACGCTGTCACATAGAATTTGTAATCCGCGTTAGGTAAGACGAAACTTCCAATATCCCGTCCGTCCAAAATGCAATCTGTTTTGCTGGCAATTTTGCGTTGTAATTCTACCAGTTTTAGGCGCACTGAAGGAAACTTAGATATGTCCGATGCTGCCATAGATATAGCGTGTTCTCTAATAAATGGGGTAACATTTTCGCCATTTATTATTATCTGTTGAACATCGTCAATTATGCTAATTTCCATATTTAAGCCATTAAGTAGTTCAATAACTTTGTTTTCATCATTTAATGGTACTTTATTTTTTAGAGCATAATACCCCATTCCGCGATACATTGCTCCCGTGTCTAGGTAAGAAATACCCAGTTTTTTGGCAATAATTTTTGATAAGGTACTTTTTCCGCTTCCGCTAGGTCCATCCATCGCTATGTTCATAATTTCACCTCGTTAGTATTTTTATTTGCTGCTAAGTAAGCAGTAGAAAAAGCTATTTGTAAATTAAATCCGCCAGTTAAAGCGTCCACATCAATAATTTCTCCTGCAAAATAAAGATTATTTATAAGTTTGCTTTGCATTGTTGACGGTGCAATTTCTTTGGTGCTAATGCCCCCTGCTGTAACAATTCCTAATTCTATTTTGTCTAAATTTGCTATAGTGAAGGTAAGATTTTTTAGTAAATATACTAACTTAGTTCTTTCTTCCTTTGTTATCAAATTCACTGGCTTAAATTCATCAATTTGTGAAATGCCAATAACAAATGGTATCAAACTTGACGGAAGCAAAGCATTTAGGCTGTTTTTATACGTTTTGTTTATTTGGGTGGCAAAATCTCTAAGCACTCTAGCATCTAATTCTTCCATAGTAAGTGCTGGTTTTAGGTCGATTTTTATTAGTAATTCGTTAAGGTTTTGGCGGTTAATTTTGCTCGATAATGACAAAGCGGTTGGACCAGATATACCTAAATTAGTAAAGAGCATTTCTCCAAATTCGCTAACTAGTATTTTTTTTGCATTGCAAGCGGATAAATTTATGTTTTTCAGTGATAAACCTTGTAGCTTGGGAAGTGACGATATATCCACAAACAAGCCATCCGCGCGCTGTACGCTTTTTAGGTTGATAGGCACAAGGGCGGAACGCAATGGAACAATTGTATGCCCTAACTTCTTTGCAAAATTATATCCGTCCCCTGTGCTACCTGTGGCAGGATAACTAACACCACCTGTTGCAAGAATGACTTTATCGGGAAAATAAGTATCTAAATCGGTAATAATTTTGTCTATCTGTCCATCTTTTTGCACCAAATCTACTACTTTTTCGTTCAAATGCACTGCTACATCATATCTTTCCATTTCTTTAGTAAGTGCTTTAATTATGTCGCTAGACTTGTCACTTTGCGGAAAAACTCTGTTTCCCCTTTCTACTTTTAAGCCCACACCTGCTTTTTCAAAAAAGTCCATTACACTTTTGCAATCAAAACTTTTTAGCGCGCCGTACATAAATTTAGGATTACTGACAATATTTTCTAAATACTCGTCAAAAGAGGCGTAATTTGTTAAATTACACCTCCCCTTGCCTGTTATATATAGTTTTTTACCTAGTTTTTCGTTCTTTTCGATAATGGTAACCTTTGCCCCTTGTTTTGCGGCAAAGATACTAGCAAACATTCCTGCTGCGCCACCACCGATTACGAAAACATTCATTATACTATTGTGCCTAACACTTGCCCAGACTCAACTTTGTCCCCAATCTTAATGGTAATTGTTACTACTCCGTCAATAGGAGCAATTATATCATTTTCCATTTTCATTGCTTCCATAACTAGTATAACATCACCTTTCTTAACCTTAGTACCGTTAGCAACTTTTGTTTCTAGTATTACGCCTGGAAGTGGGGATAAAACAGGTTGCCCGTTAGTGGGAGCATCCACACTTACTGGGGCTTGAACGGTCTGAGTTGGTTGCACTTGCGGTGCTTCTACTTTTTTGGGAGCAACTTCAGGTGCAAAATAATCAGCATCGTGAATTTCTACTTTATACTTTTTGCCATCAACTGTAACGCTTAATACTCTCTTGTGTTGGTTTTCTCTCCACTTAAAGAAGTTGGTAGCAACCTGTGGGAACATACAATAGGTCAAAACATCTTCTTCCTTTGTATAATATTGTTGCATTTCTTTTTTGAAGTTCTCATATTCTGGCTTCAAAAGGTCGGCAGGACGGACGGTAATAACTTCGTCATCGCCAATGCACTTTTTGACAACATCTTTATCTGGCTCGCCAGGTAGCTTGCCATACTCACCACGAAGTAAACCTTTTGACTCCTTGCTAACCATTTTGTAACGCTCTCCTGTCACCACATTAAGCACTGCCTGTGTGCCAACTATTTGACTTGTCGGGGTAACTAGCGGTGGATATCCAAAGTCCTTTCTAACTTTAGGAACTTCGTTTAGCACTTCTTGGTATTTGTCGCTTGCGCCTTGCTCTTTTAACTGATTGATAAGGTTGCTTAGCATTCCGCCAGGTACCTGATAAATAAGAGCTCTAACATCAACTTTGCGTACTTTAGAGTGCAAGAATCCGTCTTTTTCTAGTCTATCTGATACTGACTCAAATTCTGAAGCGATTTCTGAAAGCAATTCCAAATCTAGCCCTGTATCGTACTTTGTGCCCTTTAGCGTGGCAACCATTGGCTCGGTCGCTGGTTGGCTTGTGCCGTTACCTAAAGGTGACAAGGCGGTATCAATGATGTCAACGCCTGCTTCTATTGCGCGCAAATATGTCATATCTCCCACGCCAGAAGTGTTATGTGTGTGCAAATGTACTGGGATTTTTATCGTTGCTTTAATTGCTTTCACCAGTTCGTACGCATCAAACGGTAACAATAAGTTTGCCATGTCTTTTATACACAAATAATCTGCGCCCATAGCTTCTAACTTTTTGGACATATCCACAAAATAGTCAATATTATGAACGGGGCTTGTTGTATAAGAAAGTGCCGCTTCGCACAGTCCGCCATACTTTTTGGTAGCTTTTATAGACTGTTCTAAGTTCCTGATATCGTTGAGCGCGTCAAAAATTCTGATAATGTCAATGCCGTTTTCGATAGATTTTTTTACGAACATATCCACTACATCGTCTGCATAATGTTTGTAGCCAAGTAGATTTTGCCCACGCAGTAGCATTTGTAGCTTTGTGTTGGGCATACCTTCTTTAATAGCTTTCAGTCTGTCCCATGGGTCTTCGTTAAGAAAGCGCAAACAGCTATCAAAAGTTGCTCCGCCCCAACACTCTACAGAAAAATATCCAACTTTGTCCATTTTGTCCAAAATAGGTAGCATTTCTGATGTTTTCATACGGGTTGCCGCTTGTGATTGATGAGCGTCACGCAGAATTGTTTCTGTAATTAGTACTTTCTTCATATGAGATTGCCTCCTAATAATTTTTTATATAATTAGCCGAACATTGCAAGTAATACACCTGCTGCTACAGCCGAACCAATGACGCCTGCAACATTGGGACCCATTGCATGCATTAGTAGATAGTTGTTTGGATCTTCTTTGCGCCCCACATCTTGGGCTACCCTAGCCGCCATAGGCACTGCGCTAACTCCCGCCGCTCCAATAAGCGGATTGATTTTGCCTTTTGATATTTTGCACATAAGCTTTCCTAGCAACAAACCGCCAGCCGTACCAAAACTAAATGCAACTACTCCTAGCACAATTATTCCTAAAGTTGATACATTCAAGAATATGGGCGCAAAGGCTTTGGAACCAACGGTTATCCCTAAGAAAATAGTAACAATGTTAATAAGTTCATTTTCCGCTGTTTTTGCCAAACGTGGTACAACACCGGACTCTTTAATAAGGTTGCCTAGCATAAGCATGCCAATTAGCGGTATAGCTGCAGGTAAAAGTAGTCCAACAATACCCGTTACTATAATAGGAAACAATATTTTTTCTCTTTTTGATACTGGGCGCAACTGCTCCATTCTTATTAACCTTTCTTTCTTGGTGGTTAATAACTTCATAATAGGCGGTTGAATTACGGGGACTAGCGCCATATAAGAATATGCCGCAATGGCTATTGCCGGCAGTAAGTCCATAGTTCTGCCGTTAAACATAGTGCCAATTGCAGAGTTTGCCATTTTCTGTGTTAAATAAATTGCGGTAGGTCCGTCTGCTCCGCCAATAATTGCTATTGCTGAGCTTGCTTGCTCGTTAAAACCAAAGAACAAAGCGCCAAAGAAAGTTAAAAATATTCCTAATTGCGCCGCTGCGCCAAGAAGCAAACTCTTGGGGTTGGCAATAAGTGGGCCAAAGTCCGTCATAGCACCGATACCTAAGAAAATAAGCGGCGGGAAGATAACCCAATCTACACCTTTATATAAAAAGTATAATAATCCTTTGTCCGCTACAATGTCGCTTGTCATAATTATAGAATCTGCATTGCCTAACATAAGCACTGCATTGTCCTTAACCGCAGCAAAAACTTGATCAAGGCAAGAGTTCAAAGCTTCTGGACTTGTATTGTTATAAATAACGCCAAAAGAGTTACATAAGTTTTGAAGCGTTCCTGAAGCGACTACCGTACCTGTTGCGGAATCGGTAAAAATATATCCCGTTGTACCATATAATATGCTATACGCTCCTGGTATATTGATTAAAAACATACCAAAGGCAATAGCAAGTAACAAGTTTGGCTCAAACTTTTTTACAATGGCGAGATATACCAAAAGGCAAGCAATCCCCAACATAATAAACAAGCCCCAAATGCCCCAATTATAACCATTCATCACGAAATAGTCGGGAACTGAGCTTGCTATGCCAGTAGAGTTCCAAAGATTTTTTAAGGAGTCAATCAAACTCGCTCCTAACAAAGCAGTCATATTTACCTCCTTTATTCAATTTCTACAATTGATTTAATTTTTATGTTATTGTGTGGTTTTTTATCTTTATCGCCATACTGAGAAAACATAGTTACAGCCTGTAAAATGGCTTGTTCTGTATTCTCGTCAATGGCACTGCCCACAGTTATAGCACTGTCAAACTTTTCTTCCCTGACATCAATAACTTCTGGCGCGTTTTTTGACTTTTTGAAAGTAATTGTGCTGAATTTTTTGAACAAATAATCTAGTCCCATGATTATGAGAATTAACAATCCAAGAACAATGAAAGTCATTCCCAACCCTATCAAGGTAGTTACTCCGCCGGTAGACAAAATTTTACTAGCAGATTGTGCAAGAATGAGCATAGGTGCCTCCCTTTTGGTAGAAATTTACCCAATCTACCACTTATAGCATTATATATTATCTGGTAGAATTATGCAATAACTAAAGTATATTTTGCTCTTTAATTTTATCAAAAGAAGCAAGTTCTTTGGGCGTTAAATAACGATAGGTACTTCTTGTCAATCCACCTAGCTTTAATTCTCCAATCTGAACTCTCTTCAAAAATAATATTTCTTTGCCGATATTCTCGAACATTTTGTGAATTTGACGGTTTTTTCCTTCATAAATAGTAATTTCGTACCTACTGACACCGTCTACACAACCAAGCAGGTTTATTCTGCTCTTGCGTAACTTTATCCCGTCAATAACCATACCTTGTTTAAGCGTTTCCAGGTCCTTTCCTTCCACTTCACCAGCTATCTTAACAATATAGGTCTTGGGCACTTCGTTGCTTGGCTGAGTTAGCTTATTGGCAAAAGCGCCGTCATTTGTGAGTAGTAACAAGCCTTCTGTATCATAATCAAGCCTACCCACAGGGAAAATTCTTTTATTTTCAAAGTCTTGCAGATAATCCATAATGGTCTTTCTGCCCTTTTCGTCACTTAATGAACAAATACATCCCTTTGGCTTATGGAACATTATATATATGTTACGATTAACTTGATTTATTTTTTTGCCTTCTACCGTTACTGTGTCATTAAACTCGTCAATGTCTGTAGCTAAATCTGTCACAACCTTGTTATTAACTTTTACTTTGCCACCAGTAATTAGTGTTTCTGCTGCGCGCCTTGAGCATACGCCACAAGATGCTATATATTTATTTATTCTCATTTTGGGATATCCTTATTATAGTTATTTGTTGATTATTTTAACGCAATTTTACAAAAATAGCAAGCAAATACCCACTCAGTTATATATTATTGCATCCCACATTGTTTGAAACCTATATTAAGCAAGTTGATTGCATCATTCCACATATCTCCATGGTTGAGAACAACACTAACTAGTAGCACACCATCCCGCTCTGCCGAAGCAACTAAGCATCTCCCGGATTTTTTGGTAAAGCCCGTTTTTATGCCGTTTCCGCCCTCATATAACTTCAATATTTTGTTTTTGTTTTGAAAGTATCTTCTACTTTCATTTTGCCCCACTGATGTAGACTTAGTGCTGACAATTTCCCGAAATATTGGATCTTTCATTGCGTAGCAACTAATATAACACAGGTCATAGCAACTAGTATAATGATTATCGTTGTGAAGGCCATGCGGATTGCAAAAATTAGTATTTTTTAATTTAAGTCCCTTACATCTCTCGTTCATCATTGCAACGAAATTATTTTCACTGCCTGCCACATAAATAGCTAGTGTTACCGCGCTATCGTTCCCACTCCTAAGCATAAGCCCATACAAAAGTTCTTTTACGGTTAATGTTTCGCCTTCTCTTAGATAAATGGAACTACCTTCTACCCCAACCGCTTCTTTAGGAACGGTTACTTTTTCGTTCATTAAGCAGTTTTCTATTACCAAAAGGGCGGTCATAACCTTAGTTGTGCTTGCCATTGGCATCCTTATATTATAGTTATCTCCGCCTAATATTTGATAATCACTATTCATTACTATACTACCGCAACTATTTGCGCCATATGCCTTACAATTCGCTATAGGAATTGCAACAAAAACACAGGTAATAAATATTATTATCGTGATAAAAAATCTAATACCATATTTGCGTAATCTGTCCATTTTGAGCTGTTTTCCTTATCAATACTTATAAATTTTACTTTGTCGCCGTCTATTACTAAAAAGCCTTGCGGAGCAATGTTCGCCCCACCACCAATACCGCCAAGTGGCAAAGTTTTTAGGTCTTTTTCAAACTTTCCTTGTAGTTCTCCCCCCAAACTTACGAAGCCTACACTCATTTTTGTGATAGGAACTACTATTAAATCATCTTCATTCACTATAGGCGTACCTATTACGGAATCTATATCCAAAATTGATTTTACTGTGCTTACAGCATCCTTCAACATATCAGTTACTTCCATTCTTCCTCCAACCTATCTTTATTGTTTGAAAAAACATAGAAAATATTATAAATAAATTTATTTTAGTATCAGCTTTCAGTTGAAAATATAC
>CAYJBW010000056.1:0-9022 GCA_964368255.1 uncultured Christensenella sp. | reverse complement strand
TAGATAAGGAAATTGCAGACAAATACGGCATTATGTCCATTAAGGACGCCTACTATTCTTTGCATATTCCTAAAGATATGGACTTAACTAAGGCAAAGGAAAGAATTGCGCTAGAAAAAGTTGTGCGTAGAATTGGCGCATTTGTTTTAGCAAAAAACCATATAGCACAAAAAGCCAATTTTTATAAAAATATAGATATTTCGCCACTTACAAATAACTTACCTTTTACGCTAAATACTTCGCAAATTGATGCAATTAGTAGTATAACAAAAACCATGCTTGGTGACAAAAAGCTCAATGCAATACTTTGTGGCGATGTGGGTAGTGGCAAAACTATAGTTGCCATTGTTGCATGCTATTTTGCTATAAAGAATGGCTATCAAACGGCATTTATGGCGCCAACAGAGATTTTGGCAAAACAACATTATGACAACATAAACGCAATTTTTGGCACGCTCAGTATAAAATGTGGTTTGCTTACTGGCAGTACTTGCCAGAAAGAAAAGGAGCGTTTGCTAGAAAGTGTGCGGAGCGGAGAAATTGATATTTTGATAGGCACTCACTCCCTTATAAATGACAGCGTCATCTTTCATAATTTGGGGTTAGTGGTTGCTGACGAACAGCACCGTTTCGGCGTTGCACAGCGCACAAAACTTATTGACAAAGCAAGTAATTGTGATGTGCTTACTTTAAGCGCGACACCAATTCCTAGGTCAATGCAACTAATTGCTTACGGCGAAGTGCAGTTTATGAATATAGAAAAAAGATTTTTGGGCAATGTCATTACAAAAATTGTCACCGAAGAAAAAAGAAATGAAATGTGGAAGTATATTGTATCTTATTGCAAAAGTGGTGGGCAAGCATTCGTAGTTGCGCCAAAAATTTTTGATATGGAAGGGGTGGAGAGCGAGTCGGTAATTGCTTTGCATAAAGAGATATCAGGCTTTGCTACCGACATAAAAGTAGGTTTGCTCCATGGCAAACTAAAGGGCGAAACCAAACAAAAACTAATAGAAAACTTTTCTGCGAAAAAAATTAACATTTTGGTGTCCACTACCGTTATTGAAGTGGGGATTGATGTGCCAGATGCTGGTATTATGGTAATTATGGATGCAGAAAAATTCGGACTAGCAACGCTGCACCAGTTGCGTGGCAGAATTGGCAGAAATGGGCAAAAGGCGTATTGCTTTTTGTTCGCCACAAAAGCTGACAGAGAAAATTTGGCAGTCATGACGAGTTGCAATGATGGATTTTTGCTAGCGGAAGCAGATTTTGACAAAAGGGGTTGTGGAGAACTGCTAGGCTTAGAGCAGTCGGGAAGTTCTTCTTTGGACTGTTTGAACCTAAAACTGCTTAAAAAAGCAAAAAAAATAGCCGATGAAATCAATTTTGAGAAGTATTATCACTTGCTATGCGATGAAATTAACAATTATTGCTTAGGCGATGTGACGCTAAATTAAAAAAATTTGTCAAACTTATTTTCCATATTGTTATTGATTTATAACTAATTAAGTGTTATTATTTATATAATAGAAAAATTGTGTTCTTTGGAGTTTTATAAGATGAAAAAAGTATTCAAATTATCGTTATCTATTCTACTGCTACTAACCATTGCAATTTTAGGCTTCGCTTGTAGCGGCGCTAAGGTGGATTATACCCTAGCTACAACCATAGATGATGTTGATTATTCCAAAGTTCAAAGTATAGAAATAAATAACGAAAGTATTGTAGAAGGCTTTTTGTTGTCGGAATTCGACATTACCAAAGTAAAACTAAATGTTACATATTTGCCAACCATTGACGATGACGGCAAGGAAGTCCCTGGCGTTACTCTTCCGCCCGTAAAAGCCAAAGAAAGTATGATAAAGGCAGAAGACAAAGCTAAGCTCCGTATGCCTGGCTCAAATAACATCACCCTTATTTATGGCAAGTTTACTATAGAATTCGTACTAAAACTTTATGACGATGCCGTTCAAAAAGTAAAAGTTATTTTTTTGAGTGATGATGGCAGTATGATAGGTGACGCGCAATATATTGCTGTGGGCGGTAAACCTGTTGTGCCAAATCTTGCGACCAAGAGCGGTTTTGTTTTTATCGGTTGGAAGGATGGAGAAGCATTTTCTACGCTAGAGAATATACAAAAGGACACCACGCTAAGGGCAACCTATGCGCCAAGCACTTATGAAGTTACTTTTTACCAAAAGATTGGTGTGACGGAAGTGCAGATAGGCGGAGCCGTTAATGTGCCTAGGCTCGGGAACGCATATGACCATGCGCCAGAGATACCAATTCTGCCAGGGTATAGCAACGGCAGGTGGGAAAACATTGACGCTATGAAGGAAGTTGATAGCGCAGGGCTAAAGTTCTATGCAATTTATGACCGCGACCAAATACAAATTACTTATGTCTATAAGCGTACTAGCGAAGCGGATACCAAATACGAAGTTACTACCTATGTTAATGAAGAAATAAAAAATCCACCTGTTGCCGAGAGAAGCGGCTATAAGTTCGTAGGGTGGTATGCTAATGACAAAAAAATAACATTCCCCTATAAAGTTACCAACGAAATGACATTCGTTGCTAAATACATAGACCTAAATGCAGGCAATAAAGGGCTAAGCTATACCGCAACTGACGGCGGATATTCTGTAACTGGATATGATGGTGCAGAAGAATTCGTTGTTATTCCTATTACAACAAAAGTTGGCGGAATAACAGGGAATGTAGTGTCTGTTAAAGATGGTGTTTTTAAGGATTTCGATATAAAAGAATTCGTTGTCAGTGAAAACAACAAAAATTTCAAAACCGTGGATAGTGTGCTTTACAACTTTGCAAAAACCAAAATAATAGCCTATCCAAGAGCAAAGCTCGGTAGCTTTTATACATTAGATACAGCTTGCGAATTGGTAGGCAAGTATGCTTTTTATAACGCGCAGTCTTTGGAAGTTATTACTTTAAGCGATAAAGTTACATCAATTGGAGAATATGCCTTTGCTGAGTGCAACAACTTGACATCATTTTCTATCAAAAAGAGCGTTAGACAAATTGGTGAAGGCGCTTTCAAAATAAGCGACGGCATTAGCGCACTTAGCGAGATATCGATAGAGCCGCTTTCTGAGCTGGCAAGTATTGGCGACGAAGCTTTTTATGGACTGGACAGCTTGACTAGCGTTACACTGCCCCTTTCGTTGACCACCTTAGGTGATAGAGTATTTTATAACTGTAAGAGCTTGGCACTTATTACTGTCCCTACCGCAAGTGAACGGAAATTTAATGTGCTAAGCGGCGCACTTTATAGCAAAGATTATAAGACACTTTACGCTTTGCCTGCACTTTATGGCTCAGCAACAAATTCCGAATTTGTCGTGGATAGTCGCGCGGAAGTAATAAAATCAGGAGCCTTTTCTTGGACGAAAATTAGTTCGATACTTATTGGTAGTGCCACAGAGCCTATTTTGCAGATAGACATTCAAGACCAGGCTATTGTTTGCCCCAACTTGCTGTCTATCAGAATTTTTGCAAACGACATTTTGTACACACTGCGTAGTTTTGGCGACTATGTGCCCAATATTTTTGTGGAAGACAGCAACGCTAAGCTAGGTAGCTTGAGAGCTGATTTTGATACAAAAGTAAAGGAATACAGCGTTGATAATTGGACAAATTCCGAAGACTATTCCAATGATTTTATTTATATTAAAGAAAGAGTAATAACTAATGTTGGCGGTAGTCAAGTAGAAACAACGGGAATTACTATTTTAGGCATACGCAGAAAGGTAGAAAATCTTAACATCCCCAATCTTATTGGGAACCATAATGTTACCAAAATTGCGCCATATGCTTTTAGCGGAGACAATACTATACAATCGGTAATACTGCCTGTCGACCTAATAGAAATAGGTTATAGGGCATTTTATAACGCAATAAATCTGCAAAAGGTAACAATAGGCGACCTAGTTACCACAATAAATGACGAAGCATTTTTTGGGTGTAGAAGTCTGGACGAATTTGAGTTTAGTGAAGAGTTAGAAATAACTAGCTTTGGCTTAAATGTGACAACTGGGACTGCTTGGCAAGATTCTGCCCAAGAGATGTTAGCGCTAGGTAATGTACTAGTTAAGTTCAATGGACTTGGTGTTAGCGCAGTTATTCCATCTACTATAAGTTATATTGCTACCGACTGTTTTGAGTACAGAAGCAACCTTACATCTGTTACCTTTTTGGGAGAAAGCCTAAAAATAATCGATACTAGAGCCTTCCAGTATTGTAGCGGTTTAGCTAGTATAAGTTTGCCAAAGTCAATTGCTCTTATAAAGAACCAGGCTTTCTTTGGATGTACTTATCTCTATTTAGTTACATATTTGGATGTTATAACTAATAATGACACGCTTGTTGTAGAAGATGGAGCTTTTGATTCGCTTAACCCCGTATACCAAATATTTAGAGATACCAGCCTTTTTAGCTTGACATATTATATTGACAGCGCAGATACGGTAGGAGTTAGGGGCATAGCTTTCGTTAATCCCCACCATGTAGAAAACACAGGAACTAGCCGTTTTGCTGGTTGGTACGAAGATGATAAGTATACATCTATTGCCAAATTCCCACTCAGTATTGCCACAGATACTACACTTTATGCAAAATGGATACCTATAAAAAGCAGTACAACTGGATTAGAATTTGACTTAAACGGAAGCGGTCAATACTATGTAAAAAGCTATTCTGGCACAGATAGTTATATAATTGTACCTGCTGAGTACAAAGGCAAAAAAGTTACCGAAATTGGTAGCGGAGTATTTAGAAATATGAGTTTCATAACTAGAATAGAACTCCCTAACACACTAGAAACTAGTACTGGCGCGTACAAATCAGAAATACAAGTTATTGGTGAGAATGCGTTTGATGGGACTTTCTGGTTCGATAACTATCAAGGCGACTTTGTAATCATTGACGATATTTTGATTAAGTACAAAGGTACAGCAAAGGAAGTAAGGTTGCCCGCAAATATCTCTAAGATAGCTAAAGGTGCTTTCAAAGGAAATGAATTTATAGAAAAAGTTATTTTGTCTGATATTGTTACTTTGCTAGCCGATGGTGTGTTTGAGAATTGCATTAACCTGCATACTGTTGTTTTGCCTAAAGCCTTGCTACAAATAAGTAACAAAGTGTTTAGTAACTGCGTGAAGCTAGCAAACATAGATTTTTCTCGCAGTGAGAGTCTTTCAAGTATTGGGCACGATGCTTTGGAGAATACTAAATGGCTGTCTAGCTATATTGATGACTGCGTTGTAATTAACAATATTTTGTATAAATATCAGGGCAAAGCTACTAAACTACACATAATAAATCATATAGAAAATATTAGTGAAAGAGCATTTTATGGCAATACCACTATAAAAACTATCTACATTCCAGAAAGTGTTAAGTATATTGGACAATCGACCTTTGAAGGTTGTATAGCACTAACTGATGTTAGATTGTTTGGTGGTGATAATGTGTTAGAAAGTATTTCGGACAGAGCATTCTTTGGATGCATCAGCTTGACACTTTTTAACTTTTCTTTGGCGGATAATTTAACTTATATAGGCAAAGAAGCTTTTTCTGGTTGTACAAATTATTTCAACCTTTTTGTTCCTGCAAGCTTAGATACTCTTGGAGAATATAGCTTTTATAACACCGGGCTAAAAACCATTACTTTTAGCGAAGGAAGCAAACTTACCACGATAAGTAATTATGCCTTTGCCAGTAACAGTGTACTTACATCCGTTATATTTATTGGACAAAACAGCCTTAAAGTTATTGGCAAGTATGCTTTTGCAAATAATGAGAAACTGACAACTTTTAACAATATGGGCTCAAAAATTGAAACAATAAGTGAGGGTGCATTTTCTGATTGTGAAGCCTTGACATCACTTGACATAGACATATCAATGCTCAGTGAAATTGGCAACAATGCCTTAGAAGGTGTGGTTGGTGTGCTAAATAAAGATGAAAATATGGTGGAACTTGGCAATATTCTCATTAGTTATAACGGAATGGACAAAAATGTAACTATACCAAAGTACATTACAACAATTTACAATAACGCTTTTTCTGGAAACGAATTAGTTGAAGAAATTAGTTTTGAGGAGGGAAGCAGTCTAAAGGGTATAAATTCTAAAGCATTTTACGGATGTACTAACCTAGTTAAAATAAATTTTCCATCTTCCATTGTTTATGTCGGCGATGATGTTATGACGGGTACAAAGTGGTACAATGACCGCAGAAATGACGAGTTTATTTATATTAGTGGCACGCTTATTAAGTATAATGCAATCAGCACCAAGCAGGTAATTATCCCAGAATATATTAGCGTGATAAATGCTAATGTTTTTGACAACACCAGTGTTCACGATATTACTATCGGGCAAAATGTTATTAGAATAGCTAGTGGCGCTTTTGACAATATAAAGACAGACACTTATCCTAATTGGACTATAACAATGCTAGGTGAAAATCCCCCAGAGCTACTGGAAGTGGACGAAATAGGCGTTTACAAGATACTTCTTAATAGCCTTGACACAATAGACAGCTTCCGTGTTGACGCAGGCTGGGGTGTGCAGTATAACGCAGGCAAGCTATTTGCGAAACCAACTTATGAAGTTACTTTTGTCATAGAGACGGGTAGGGGCGAACCTATCTCCCCCAAAAAGCTATATGCTATTTATTCAGAAATTGATGTGAACACCTATGTGGACGAAAATATTGCATACATATTTACAGGTTGGTATAGAGATAGCGAGTATAGTATTCCATTGGTATATCCTTATATGCTAAGTGGCGCAATCACTCTTTATGCTAAGTGTGTTGACAATTCTGTGGGTTCCAATCCTGCTTATTACACAGTGGAAGACTACACTACCATTGTTAGATATCACCACATTACAGATAATAAAGTAGTTATTATAGCAGAACGGGCAAGCGAGTTCATTACGGCAACTGGACAGTCTTACCAACCAGACGACAATGGAATATATGTATTTGAGGGTGGCGAGTATGTCATTAACCCCGTTTCAACGGCACAAAGATACTCATACCTAGGCGCCTTTGAAAACCATACCGAACTTGTTGAAGTGTATTTTGCACAAGGCTCGAAGTTACATACTATTGGAACAAATGCTTTTGCCAACTGTACCAATTTACGCAAAATAGTGATACCAAGCACTATTAAGACAATAAAGAGTGGCGCATTTATTAACTGCACATCCTTACAAGAAATAGTATTTATGGACGGTGCTACCGACATAGTAATAGAAAGCGGAGCATTCGAGAACTGCACAGCGCTTACTACTCTACATTTGCCTAACGGACTCAAGATTTTAGGTGACGGCGCATTCTTAGGTTGCAATAGCTTAAAGGACATTTATATATATGTAGACACACCAATTATGCTTGGGAATGAGGTGCAGCCCTTTGAACTGCTAGAAGGATTAGTTATACATATACCTAACGGAAGATACAATTTCTATGCCAATTCTTGGGTAGATTACGAACAGTACTTAGAAGAGATGGATTAAACAGGGGGAACAATGGCGATAATACCACCTAAAGGCTTTGAGATACGAGACTATGCTAAAATGCATAAAAACAATAAGATAAACAGCTTTTTGATAGATTTTTTAGAGAAGAACGGTTATATGCGCTCAAGTTTTACCGATATTGTTAGCGAAAGTAACCTAAAAGCTAGCTACAGAAGTAACTCAGATTATTGCGACAGTTTTAAGATAATTGATAGTGACGGAAGCATTTTGTTTTTGCCAAGTGACATTATGACACCGCTTATAATAAGCGCCAGACTGTCCAAGCAAGCGCCTTGTAGAATGTTCGGCATAAAAGAGTGCTACAGCTTTGTGTCCAAGGGCATTTACCGCAACCTACTTCAAGTGGGAGCAATCCATTATGGAATAGATAATGTTGCTGCTAGCGCAGAAGCTATTTGTATTGCTGATGCTTTGGCAAAGGAACTAAACCTAAGTGACTACACCATAAACATTAACGATACACGGATACTAAGCGGTATCGTTAAGGTGTACAACAACAAAGAAGTCACGAAGGCGGATATAAAAAGCTTGCTCGGTGGAGAAGCCAGGAACGAAATGGACGATGCTTGTCTTACAATGCTTTCTAGCGTTGCGAGCGCAAGTGGCAAAATAACGGATATAAAATTCGTTGCCGACAAAATTGACAACAAAGAGAGTGTTAACGGGCTCTATAACCTGCTTAATCTTAGCGAACTACTTAGCGAATATCAATGTGAAGATAAAGTAACTTATCGCACAGGGTATCTAGGCTTAAACGACTATGAAGAAGGCTTTGTATTTAATCTTGTTTGTGACAACCAGATTATTATGCACGGAGGTAGATATGTGTACAATATTGACGGAGAAACGCTTTTTGGCATTGGCATAAAATTTTCTTATCCAACAATATCCAAAGCATTGATGGCTAATAAAAATATTGATAGCAAAAGTAGCGCATTCGATGTGGTGCTGGGGACTGCCGACACCAACTTGTCACTAATCAAAGCTAATAAGCTAAAAAAGACTTGTATGGAAAGCAATCTAAAAGTAAATGTACTATATAATGTCAGCATGGAAGAGATAAGTTCTTACGCAAAAAAATATGGCATAGAAAGCGCAATATTTGTGGACAAATATGGCAATTTGGAATATATATAATAGCAGGGTAGAAAAAGCAATTTTTTTATGATAATTATAATAAAAACTCTTGCATTTTTTTTCTATGTTTGATATTATATGTAGGCAAAGAAAGTTAAGAACCCTTTGCGTGTATGCTAAAAGCTTAATAAAAAAAGAATTTACGCGGGAGTGGCTCAGTGGTAGAGCGTTGCCTTGCCAAGGCAAATGTCGCGGGTCCGAATCCCGTCTCCCGCTCCAACTATTTTTTTAAAACTCCAGAAGGAGTGGATAAGGCACCATAGCCAAGTGGTAAGGCAGAGGTCTGCAACACCTTCATCTCCAGTCCG
>CAYJBW010000055.1:0-9032 GCA_964368255.1 uncultured Christensenella sp. | reverse complement strand
TTACTTTCTAATACTTACTTTCTAATACTTACTTTCTAATACTTACTTTCTAATATTTACTTTTTAATATTTACTGCAATAATTCCACTTACTGCTCCAGCAACGATGCCTAGAGCGATATCAATAAGATTAAGACTATTAAAAGTTATGCTCCTTTCTATTATGCCGAATATGAATATTGCAAGCAGAGTATAAAGCAGACCGCACAGCGCACCTTTAAGCACACCTTGCCGTTTGTCTTTAATGCCCATAAAACAGGCTATAAGTATACTAAAAACTTTTATTGCTTGATTTATTCCCATAATAACACTGTCATTTATCTTTACAAAGTTAATAATCAGCGAAAATACAAGCACCATTACTAGTGATATTATTACTGCAAAAAGCGTGGAGCGCACCACATCAAACAGACTTTTTTTGTCAATAGCTAATTTTTTCATTAAATCCTCCTACACACACTATATTTATTAGCGAGATATTGACTTTATGCTAAATATATATGGAAAAAATCTTGATTTTTGGTAAGAATAAAGCTATAATGAAAAGGAATTATTTTACGGAGGTAGTATTATGAAACATATCAACACTCTTTTTTCCAAAGCATTATGCAAAAACCACGAAACAGGTTGTGGAGAATGCCAATCTAGCTGTCAATCCGCTTGCAAAACTAGCTGTACAGTAGGCAACCAATCTTGCAAAAAAGAAGAAAAAATCAACACAAAGGTAGCTAAAAAACCAGAATAATGGTACATACTTTTTCCCATATACACAAAGGCACTAAATACTATTTTATGTGGGATGTAGAAAGTGGCAGTCTAAGTTTAGTTGACTATGTCGCTTTTTTATGTGCAAAAAAACATTTTTCTGACAATTTAACGGACGAAGAAACTTTATCTTATCAAAACATAGATAGCCAAATCAAAAAAGAAATATTTGATAATTTTGCTCTGCTACAAAAAAATGAAGAGTTAAACGCCCAACCGATTATAAAAGAATTTTGTAAGGAAGCAAACACAATTAAAGCGCTGTGTTTGCATATTTGCCATGATTGTAACTTAGCTTGCGATTATTGTTTTGCAAGCGGTGGCACTTATCATACAGAAAGAGATTATATGACATTTGAAGTGGGCAAGAATGCAATTGATTTACTTATAGCAAACTCTGGCACTAGACAAAACTTAGAAGTGGACTTTTTTGGCGGAGAACCGCTACTTAGCATGACTGTTGTTAAGCAAATTGTTGCTTACGCTAGAGAGCAAGAAAAGAAGCATAACAAATTATTTAGCTTTACTATGACTACTAATTGTTTGCTACTAAATGATGAGAATATTGCTTATCTTAACGCAGAAATGGACAATATAGTTCTTAGCATAGACGGCAGGAAAGAAGTGCATAACGCCACAAGAAAGACCATAAACGGCAAAGAATGTTATGACACCATACTAAATAATGCCCTAAAGTTAAGGAAAGTAAGGGGGGACAAGAAGTATTATGTTCGTGGCACCTTCACATCTAGGAATTTAGATTTTTCTAAGGATATTTTGGCGCTTAATGACTATGGTTTTGACCAAATATCGGTAGAACCAGTAGTACTTCCTGACCAGTCCGTTATGGCATTAAAAGAAGAACACCTTGACCAAATATTTACTGAATACGAAAAATTTACCGAAGAATATATAGAAAGAAGAAAGAGCGGAAAGTGGTTTAACTTCTTTCACTTTATGATAGACCTTGACCACGGTCCATGCCCGAATAAGCGACTTACGGGATGCGGAGCAGGGACAGAATACCTTGCGGTGGTACCAACTGGCGAGATTTATCCCTGTCACCAGTTCGCAGGGAAGCAAGAATATATTATCGGTAATGTGTTCGATGGTATACAAAACCAACTAATCAGAGATAAATTTGCAAAAATATGCGTTCTTAGTAAAAGGCATTGCACAGATTGCTTTGCAAAATATTTTTGTGGTGGGGGATGCGTAGCAAACGCACAAAACTTCACGGGCAGTTTGGACGGGCAATATAAAATCGGCTGTGAAATGACCAAGAAAAGACTGGAACTGAGTTTAGCCGTACTCGCAATAGAAAAACTTAGCGAAGTTTAGCAGTAATTAAGCAAGACAATTTTGCAATTATGTGATTTGTTGTTGACTTATTAGCCCAAAAAATATTATAATATTCCAGATGTATACATTGGAGGCAAACCAAGTGAGTAAGAGAAAATCGATAATAATCATTACCCTAATGGCTGTACTAATGGTCGCACTTGCGCTCATTATTGTACCGCTTAATGGTCAAGAGTCTTTCCGAATAGGAGATACTAACTATGACTTCTATTGGGTGAGCGCGGCAATATCTCAAGGATTAGATTTGCAGGGTGGTATGTATGCAGAGTATTCTGCGCGCTTGCAAGATGGTTCGGAAGCAACGGCAGCAGATATGGATGGCGCTATAGCTAACCTTGAAGAAATTCTTTTTGGCAAAGGCTATACCGAGGCAACCGTAACTAAGCAAGGCAACGACCAAATCCGTGTTGAAGTACCTAACATTGAAGACACTAACGAACTTATGAAGCTTATCGGCAAGTCCGCAACGCTAGAGTTCCGTGACGAAAGTGGGAAAGTGCTTATAACAGGTAATGAGCATCTAAAAGATTGTTATGCGGCAACCTATGACGGCGCGTATGTAATAAAATTAGAATTTAACTCATTAGGTAAGGCAGTTTTTGCAGAAGCAACTTCCGCCAATGTAGGCAAAACTATTTCCATTTATATTGACGATGTAGAAATTATGTCCCCAAAAGTTAATGCAGCTATCACAGACGGTAGCGCAATAATAGAAGGTAACTATACTTATGATTCAGCCAATGACTTTGCCGTTCGTATTAAGGCAGGCGTAAGCTCGGTAAAATTGTCCCTTATGCGTAGCGAAACAATTTCTCCGACCTTAGGAGCAGAAGCACTTTCTAAGAGTATTCTAGCGGCGGCAATAGGCATGCTAGCAATTTGTGTGTTTATGATAGTAATTTATAGGGGTATGGGAGTAGCCGCTTCACTGGCGTTATTATTCTATGTAGAGTTACTTATTATTTTCTTAGCAATAGTTCCGTGGGTGCAACTTACTCTTACAGGTATTGCTGGTGTTATACTTAGTATTGGTATGGCAGTTGACGCCAATGTTATTATTTTTGAAAGAATAAAGGAAGAGAAGTTTATCGGGAGCAAGCTTATTCCTTCGGCGGTAAATGCCGGATTTAAGGGTGCGCTCGTCACCATTATGGACGCTAATATTACCACAATAATTGGTTCCATAGTTATGATGATTTTTGGCTCATCGGCTATTAAGAGCTTTGCAATTACTCTACTTATAGGTATTATTCTATCCTTGTTTTCTTCAATATTCATTACTAGATTGTTCATAAATTGCTTTTTAGGTCTTGATGACGAAAGCGATGCCTTCTATGGATTAAAGGCAAAGGAGGCATACAATGTCCAAGGTTAAAGCGTTTTTTGGTAAGCTAAATGCAAATATTAAGAAGTTCGACTTATACGGTAATAACAAAATATTTTTTATTGTTCCATTGGTAATAGTACTAATTATGATAATTTGTGGCACAACTTATCAGTTTACCAACACAAAGTTCGACAAGTTTGCTAATATTGGAGTTGACTTCCAAGGCGGAACGCTGCTTACAGTTGAGTTTAGCGAGTCGGGCATGAACAAGGGCGACAAGTACACAGAGAATTTAGCCCTTATTGAAGAAGCTCTTAACGAAAAAGGTTTTACTATTTCTGTTGACCAGTCCAGCGGAGATAGCTCCATAATTGTGCGTTATCTAAATGTATCCACGCTAGGCGGACAAATTACGGATTATAGCACAGATGACAAAGTTGTAGAAATGAACACGCAGAACGAAAACATCATTGAGACTATCAAAACCAAAGTAAGTACCAAGTATGATGGCAGTGTTACTGCTAAGCCTACCGCAACAATGATAGGTAACTCAGCTAGTGTAAGGCTACTTAAGACCGCGCTTATATCAGTATCAATAGCTCTTGCTCTTATGCTATTATACATTTTTATAAGGTTTGACTTGTATAGCGCATTAGCTGCTATTTTCGCTCTAGTTCATGACATAATAATAATGATGGCATTTTCTGTTATATTTTATGTTGAGATAGGTTCAACAATAGTTGCGGCAATTATTACTATAGTTGCTTATTCCATTAACAATACCATTGTTGTTTTTGACCGTATCCGTACCAACCTAAAACCATATAAGAGCAGTGGTTCAAAGTTTGACTATAGCGAAATAATCAACACTTCAGTTTATAGTACAATGACGCGTACGCTCTTCACCACTCTAACAACTCTTGTAACAATAGTACTTCTAGCAATTCTTGGAGTGGCATCAATTCAGACCTTTGCTTTGCCTATAATATTTGGTCTAATTGCTGGTTTATATTCTTCTGTATGTTTAGCTGCTCCAATGTGGGGTATTTTCAAGCAGCTTGGCGACAAAATTAAAACCAACAAGGGGAATGCAAAGTTCAAAAAAGTAAAGAGAGCAAAGGCTTAGCCTTATCTCAAATGCCTAACAAAAGTCTACTAAATAATAATTATAAAAATAATGAGCTTAGCAGTCAACTCGGTGTATCTGAGTTACTGACTAAGCTTTTATTTTTGCGCGGAATAACTACATTTAGCGATGCAAAAGACTTTCTGTATGCTACACTAGATAATCTAACTTCACCTTTTGTCTTCAAGAACATGGAGCAGGCAACTTGGAGGATAAAGAATGCCATAAAAAATGAAGAAAGAATTGTAATCTATGGTGACTATGATTGTGACGGTGTAGGGGCAATTGCTATTTTATATTTGTGCTTTAGAGATATCAACAAAAAAGTAAATTATTATATTCCTAACAGAGCAAACGAAGGCTATGGTATAAACTTAGCTGCCATTGACAAAATTAAAGAAGAATATAATCCCGACTTAATTATTACTGTAGATTGCGGCGCTACTTCAGTTGACGAAATCAGCTACATAAAAAGTCTTGGCATCGACATAATTGTAACCGACCACCACATATGTAACTGTACAATGCCAGATTGTTTGGTAATAAATCCTTGTATGAATGAAAATGTATCCCCCCTTTGTGGCGCAGGCATGGCTTTTATGCTGTCAAGGGCAGTTTTTGGGGATAAAATTGCATTTAGATACCTAGATATTTGCGCAATTTCTACCATTGCTGATATTGTGCCACTGGTTAAAGATAATCGCATAATAGCAAAGTTTGGACTGGAAGCAATCAAGAAAGGTAATTGTCGGTACGGTATCAAGGATTTGGCAAAGGTGGCGAATGTTGACACAAAAAACATAACATCATTTGATATTGGTTATAAAATCGCTCCCAGGCTTAATTCTTCGGGCAGACTGGACACTGCATATGATTCTTTATATCTACTTATTGAAGAAGACAGAACGGCGACAGGACTGCTTTCTGAGCAACTAAATTTGCAAAATATGGAAAGACAAAACTATAGTAGGGATATCTTTATTGAAGCTATGGAAATGCTAAAAGACTACGATTTTGGCAAGTACAGAATAATTGTTCTGTGCAAAAATGACTGGCAAGAAGGGGTGATTGGCATCGTTTCTTCCAAAGTATCTGAGTACTTTAATTTGCCTGTGATTTTGCTTACTTCTTCGCAAAATGGGGACATAAAAGGTTCAGCACGGAGCATAGAAGGCATAAACATTGCAGATTTATTAGAAAAAAACAGTCAGTACCTAAATAGCTTTGGCGGTCACTCTATGGCAGCAGGGCTGTCACTAGATAAGTACAACTTGGATGCTTTTGTTGAGAGCATAAATAACAATATTATTAACACTTTTAGCGAGCAAACTTTCAAAAGAACCAACAAATACGATATAGAGCTGTCAATTAAAGAAATAAAGTTAGACCATTTGCAAGAATTATCATTACTAGAACCGTTTGGGCACAAAAATTGCAAGCCAGTATTTTGTGATAGTAATTTTACAGCGGAATTTTCTCAAATTGGCTCAACTAATCACATCAAGGCAAGAGCAGCACGGGGCGATATAATTAGCTTTAATGGTATCGACTATTTGGAGCTTTTTAACAGCAGTACAACTAAAAGTATTGTATACACTATAAACAAAAATTACTTTAAGGGCAGAGAAAGCAATCAATTTTTGATTAAGAATTTTTATGCTAATGACATAGAAACGAGCAAAGACAGTGTCATTTGCCGTATGCTAAGTCTAATAATCAATGCAAATAACTCCCAATTGCCACAAAAACCAAAATCTGGAGAGCAACCAAACTTGTTTATAGCGTACTCTAAAGAAAGTTTTAGCAAAATGTTAGCGATTGAGCCTAATATTGATGTGGTTTTTTATAAACCAAAGTTTATGAATGTAAGTCAAACACTTGTTTTTTGTCCTGATGAAAATTTTCCCTATCATTACTACAAAAAAATAACAATTTTGGATAATTTGCCAAAAATACTTGTAGATTTTTTAGCTAGTTTTGCCACAATTGAGTATAAAGTTCTTAGCGAAAAGGTAAAAATTGATAGCGATATTACAGTTTTAAGGGAAGATTATCTTTTTATTAGCTCCATTATTGCGGCAGAAAGTAGCTATTTTGATATGGAAAACTTCTATAAAACCGCTATGCAATTTGGTTATAATAAGTCAAAATTACAATTTTATTTAGCGGTAAGTATTTTTATAGAACTTAAGTTGCTAAATATAACAAATAATGATATAATATGTTCCAATCATAGGGTAAAAATTGAAGAATCTTCAATTTATGAACACTTTGTGAAAAAAATGGAATGATATGGAAAAGTTTCTTGAGAAGGTAAACAAAAACTATAAAAAAGAAGACAGCATGGCGATAGAATACGCCCTTGATTTTGCGCGCGAAGCTCACAAAGGGCAAAGTCGCAAAACAGGAGAGTTTTATATTTCACATCCCATTGCCGTTGCTGATATTCTCATAGATTTGGGGCTAGATCCCGACACCATTATTGCCGCTATTTTGCACGATGTAATAGAAGATACATCAATTACGCAAGAAGAAATAAGAATAAAGTTCGGTAAGGCAATTGCTGACATGGTAGAAGCTGTTACCAAACTTACCCGTATAAACATAAATTCCACCGAAGACGAGCAGGCTGTTGAGCAGGCAGAGAATATCAAGAAGTTGTTCTTTGCAATGACAAAGGACATTCGTGTCATTATGGTAAAACTTGCTGACCGTTTGCATAATATGCGCACACTGGAGCCGTTGCCTAATGATAAACGGTTAAAAAAATCCAGAGAAACGCTAGATATCTATGCTCCGCTTGCCGGTAGAATGGGTATTAGCAATATGAAAACCGAGCTTGAAGATCTCTCAATGAAGTATCTTTATCCCAAAGAGTACGCGTTTTTGTTGGAAAAGTTAGATGCGCAGAGAGATGCAAGAATGGTGCTTGTTAAGCGTCTTGCTGACGAACTAACGGCACAACTTAATGATATCAATTTGAAGTTTGAAATTAAAGGTAGACCTAAGCATTATTACTCAATTTATAAAAAAATGACCAACCAAGGCAAAAGTTTTGAAGAAATTTATGACCTTGTTGCAGTTAGAGTAATTGTGGAGAATATTAGCGATTGTTACACCGTTCTTGGCATAATCCATTCCATTTGGAAGCCTGTTCCTGGCAGGTTCAAGGACTATATTGCTTCACCAAAGCCGAACTTGTACCAAAGTTTGCACACAACCATTATGACCAATTTTGGTCAAGTTTTTGAGATTCAAATAAGAACTCAAGAAATGAATAAAATTGCTGAATACGGTATTGCCGCGCATTGGAAGTATAAAGAAGGCAAGACGAATGCGCCACCAACTGAACTTGACAAAAAACTTAGCTGGGTAAAAGAAGTTATGGATGTGCAAGGGGACCTTAAAGACTCACTAGAGTTTATCGATACCCTAAAAATGAACACCACTACCAACGAAATTTTTGTTTTTACACCCAAAGGCAGTGTGTTTGATATGCCAGTTGGGTCCACTTGCATAGACTTTGCTTACAGAGTGCATAGTGAGGTGGGCAATAAGTGTGTTGGTGTCAAAGTTAATAATAAAATCACCCCCGTTAATTCTGTACTAGAAAATGGCGATGTTGTAGAAGTACTGACCAGTAATGCAAGTAAAGGACCGTCAAGGGATTGGATTAAGTTCGCAATAACACCCACCGCCAAGGCAAAAATTCGTAGTTTCTTCAAAAAAACTATGAAAGAAGAAAATATCAAGCGTGGCAAACAAATGATAGAAGAAGAAGCCAAACGCAAGGGTTACAGTTTGCCCGACCTTTTGCTACCTAGCAGTCTAAAACTAGTAATGGATAGGTATAACTATAGTGAAATAGAAGAAATATACGCGTCTATTGGCTATGGCGGCATAAGAACGAACCAAATATTATTTAAGCTGATTGAGTTTTACAAAAAATCTCAAGTTAGAAGTAGCATTACTAATATCATTGACGAAGACGGAAACTCAAAGGAAATAAGCAGAAAAAAGAGCACTTCAGGCATACTAATTGACGGATATGACGACTTTTTGATTAGGATAGCGCGTTGTTGCAATCCTGTTCCTGGCGACAAAATATTAGGCTATGTTTCGCGCGGAAGGGGAGTTACTGTACACAAAGTAAACTGTCCCAATATGAAAAATGTAGAAAAAGAACGGATAATGAGCGCAAAGTGGGCGAATGCAGACAATAGTGTGTTCATTGCTCCAATAAATATAGAATGTGATATAAGCAACTCAATAATTACGCAAATTACTGGAGCGTTAGCAAAAATGTCACTAAATATTGCCACACTAAATGCTCGCCAGACCAAGCTAAAAGATAAAATGCAAATATCTATTGGGCTGGAAATAAAATCTACTTCAGACATTGATGCCGCAATTAAAAAAATTGATAGCATCAAAGGGGTGTTCAAAGTAGAAC
>CAYJBW010000054.1:0-9122 GCA_964368255.1 uncultured Christensenella sp. | reverse complement strand
ATTCTTATATGTATGACCAGCTTTTTGACAAAGATCTAAAACTAAAAATAGAAAGAATATCAAAAGAACTGCTTCCTAAATCCATTTTTGTAAAGCTATTGTACACCAAAACTATTACCACAACAGATTTAGTTAAAAAGACATTTTTTGAGTTTGTTAACAAAGAAATGCCCACTTTTTATGAGAACTTTTTGTCAAGCGAAATAAATGTTGACATAACCGCAACAATTGTTTACATAAATATAGAGCTAGAGAAGTTTTTATGCGACTATGCCAAAAATTCTGATTTGGCGCAAGAAATTTCTAATGCGTTAAGAAAAGAATTTATGGAAGAGTTTGAGATTGCATTTTTGGAAATTCCTAACAGAAATGAAGTAATAGATGAGATTATTATAGAAAAAAACGCTTATTCGGTGCGCTTTGTTGATGTGACAGTAAATAGTTTGTTGTGGGGAAATATTGCAAGCAACCCAAGATATATTGTCGATGTAAAGGACAGAGCCAGTTCTGATATATGTATTTGCGGAGTAATTAGCGATATTACCGAAAAATACATAGAAAAAATAGGCAAAAATCTTTTTACTTTCCAACTGTATGACACGACAGCATATATTAGGTGCAAAGCTTTTTTGAATGTGGCTAGAAAGGAGCAAGACAAAGTAGCAAAGTCTATGCTAAGTGGCAATACATTTATAATGCAAGGGCAAATCAAATACGATACATACGATAACGCGCTAATTTTCATACCAAATAAAGTAGCTTTTTGCACAATAAATTATAATTCCATTGATAATACTCCCAAATATAACACAGAAAAAGAGCAATATTTGTATGTTCACCCAGTCAAATATCAAGAACTTATCCAAACTGATATGCTGTCAACGGGCATACCTAAAGAGCTTTTTAACAAAACTTTTGTAGTTTTTGATTTAGAAACTACTGGACTTGAAGCAACGAAAGACGGCATTACAGAAATTGCCGCAGTAAAAATAGTGAACGGAAGAATCACAGAAACATTTACTTCACTTGTTAATCCGGAAAAGGATGTGCCACCTGAAGTTATACAACTTTCTGGCATTACTAATGAAATGGTAAAGAATGAGCGTACCTTTCCAGAAATTATTGGTGATTTTTATAAATTTACACGGGGTGAAGATGTGATTTTGGTGGCGCATAACAGCGGTTTTGATATGGGATTTATAAATAAATATGCAAGTGAAAACAATTATTTATTTGACAATGCAGTTATTGACACAGTAACACTTGCTAGGCAAAAGACAAAGTATAACAAATTTAAGCTCTCATATTTATGCGAAAAGATGCAAATTCCTCTAGTTGGGGCGCATAGAGCATTAAACGATGCGGTGGCAACAGCCAAGCTTTTTATGAAACTTTTTTGCTTATAATGCAAAATGCTTGCATAATTTCTTAGTATATGTTAATATTATATTACCTTATAGATGAACATCTTGAGAGTGGTCGGTAATTGTCGGCCACTCTCGTTTTTAGGGGAGGCTAAATAAATGAAAAACATTACAGAAAATGCTTTCGCGCTAACTAATAATATAGTTGTGTCTTTGGGGTATGAAATTGTCGATATTGAATACAAAATGATGTATAATGAATATAATCTAACCTATTTTATATACAAAAATGGTGGAGTTAGTTTGGACGATTGTGAAAAGGTAAGTAAAGCAATAGAAATTGTGCTAGATGAAGCGGACATAACAAAGGGCAATCCTTACAACTTAAATGTTTCTTCCACAGGACTTGATAGGTTGATAGTGAGTATGGATGATTATCGCAGAAGTTTGGAGACAGAAATTGAAGTAATATTTAACAAAACCCTAAACAAGAAAAAGACAAAGGGAACACTTGTTAGCTATGACGAAAGCACTTTTACTTTGCTTAATAAGGACAAAAAGGACACCTATAATAAGTCCGATTGTCAAATAGTTAGACCATATATAAATTTCAAATAAACAAAAACACAGGAGGATGTCAAAAATAATGGTAAACAGAGAATTTTTTCTAGCGTTAGACCAATTAGAGAAAGAAAAAAAGCTTAACAAGCAAATGCTAATCGAGTCTATAGAAGCAGGTCTTACATCCGCATACAAAAAAGAAATGGGTGAAAGCAGAACGGTAAGTGCCAAACTTAACGAAGAAAAGGGTAGAATGGAGTTTTATGCCTATCAAACAGTAGTTGAGGGTGAGCCACTAGAAGAAAGTCAACTTTCTTTGGAAGAAGCTAGAGATATCAACCCAGATGCTAAGGTTGGCGATGTAATTGGCGAAGATATTACGCCAAAAGCTCTTAGCCGTATTGCTGCACAGACTGCAAAGCAAGTCATTATGCAAAGAATCAATGAAGCTATAAGAGAGCAAATTGCCGTAGAAATGAACGACAAAGAAGGAGAACTTGTTACCGCTATAATTAGGCGTATTGACAATAATATTGTATATGTAGAAATTACTAATTCCCAAATGGAAGGTGTAATGGCGCTAAATGACCAAGTTTTTGGCGAGAAGTACAGCATTGGCAATGTTATTAAGGTCTATGTTAAGAAAGTAAGAGATACCATGCGCGGTACCCAAGTTGTTGTTTCTCGTAGCTGTTCTGGATTTGTTAAAAAACTATTTGAAATGGAAGTTCCTGAGATGCGTAGCAACCTTGTTAAGGTAAAAAATATAGTTAGAGAAGCTGGCAATCGTACAAAAATGGCTGTTTATTCTGACGATCCCAATGTGGATGCGCTTTCTTCCTGTATTGGACAAAGGGGCGAGCGTGTAAATAATGTAGTTAGAGAGCTTAACGGCGAAAAAATTGACATAATACTTTACACAAGCAACATACAAGAGTACATTATCCGTTGCCTAAATCCGCTAAAGAGCGTTGTTAGTATAAAGATTGACGAAGAGAACAAAAAGGCGCAAGTTGTTGTTCCTGATGACAAACTTTCTCTTGCTATTGGTAAAGGTGGAATGAACGCAAGGCTAGCTGCTAGACTTACCGGTCTAAAACTTGACATCAAGTCTTGGAGCGTAACAGCTGCCGAAGCTGAAGAAAACTATGAAAACTGAAAAAATTAAGGACACTCCGCTAAGAACTTGCATTGTTTGCAAGCAGTTGCTACCCAAAAAAGATATGCTCCGAATAGTAAAAACCAAGGACGGCGTGGCAATTGATTACACAAACAAAGCAAATGGCAGAGGTGCTTATATTTGTAACAACGAAAATTGCATTACTACATGTGTTAACAAAAAGTTACTCAACAAAACTTTCAAAATGGCTTTATCTGAAGAAATATATAACAAAATTTTGGAGGATTATGGTCGAAAAGGTTAAAAGTTATGTAGGATTTGCAATAAAGGCAAGAAAGGTGCTATTTGGAGTAGATAATATAACGGAGTATCGTAAGAGATTACACCTTATTATGTTAGATAATAGTTTAAGTCCAAACAGTACCAAAAAAATACTACGCTACGCAGAAGAAAGAGAAATTTCTATAATAATTTATGATATAAATAGTATATTGCCAGAGCGAAACTGCAAAGCGATGGGCATTATGGATCAAAACCTTGCCGTGGCAATTTTGAAAGAATTAAAGGAGAGCTAATAAATGACGGAAAATGAAAAAGTGCAAAAAACCGATAGAGTTGGTATTGCAAAAACAATAGAAGGGAAGGAAAATATTTATTCTAAGCTTGCCGAAAAACTGAGAATCAGTATGATTAAGGTATCAGAGCTAAAGGATGCTTGCAAGATAAATAAAAAGACGCTACTTGACAAAATAGCGCCTGCTCCTATTGTCGTTGAAGAGATTGCTATAGCTACAGAAGTTGTAGAAGATACGGCAGTTAATGAAGAAAAAGTTATTCCCCAAGAGTTAAAAACATATACCGAAGAAGATTTTATTGCTCCGCAAACTGGCAGAGTCAGGGGACCTGTTGTTGCTACGGCAGAAACAGAACAACCCAAAGCAAAAGCTAAAGAAACTACTGAAGAAGTTGTCGGAAAGAAGAAGAATGTTCCAGTAGAAAGCAAAAAGCATGTAATTGACGACAAAAGAAAGCTATCTAAGAAGGCTAAGGTACAAAAAGGTTACGAAAAGAATATTGGTACCGTAGAATATGACGAAATTAGTGGAGAAATAAAAAAGGTACGGGTAAGGAAATCTAGCGATAAAGACAAGAAGAAGTTCGTTACACCACAAAATATTGTCATCGAGCACGCCATTCTTTCTTCAGATACCGTAACAATTAAACAACTTAGTGAAAAGATAGGTAAAACAAGCGTTGACATTATCAAAAAGCTGTTTTTGGAGTTCCAACTTATCAAGACCATTAACGATATATTAGATTATGATACCGCAGCTCTTATTGCCAATGAATTTGGTGTTACTTTAGAGCTTCAGTTAGTCAAAACAAGTGAAGAAAAACTGTTTGACTTCCACAGTGACGACACCGAAGACGACAACAAAAATCTTGTTTCTCGTCCGCCGATTGTTACCATTATGGGACACGTTGATCACGGTAAAACTTCTATTCTTGACTATATTAGAAAGGCGAATGTTGCTACTGGCGAAGCGGGTGGAATTACTCAACATATTGGCGCATACACAGCGATTGTGCCATCTTCTAACGGCAAACAGACAGTTACTTTCCTAGACACTCCTGGACATGAAGCATTTACTTCAATGAGAGCGAGAGGAGCTAATGTAACAGACATTGCCATAATTGTAGTTGCTGCTGATGACGGCATTAT
Organism: uncultured Christensenella sp.; assembly: GCA_964368255.1. Taxonomy (GTDB): domain Bacteria; phylum Bacillota; class Clostridia; order Christensenellales; family DTU072; genus CAG-1782. Next base: position 4,354 of record CAYJBW010000054.1, on the reverse strand, counting down.
GCCACAAACTATAGAAGCAATTAACCATGCTAAAGCGGCTAATGTGTCAATCATTGTAGCTATGAACAAAATGGATAAGCCCACAGTAAACACTGACAGGGTGCTCCAACAACTTGCTGACCAAGGTGTTCTTAGCGAAGAATGGGCAGGTGATGTGCCTACAATTAGAGTTTCTGCCAAAACTGGCAAAGGTATAAGTGAGCTACTAGAAACTATTATTACCATTGCAGAGATACAAGAATATAAAGCCAACCCTGACCGTAGCGCAAAGGGAACCATTATTGAAGCCAAACTTGACAAGGGCAAAGGACCTGTAGCCACTGTACTGGTACAAAATGGCACACTTCACACCGGCGACTTTATCGTTGCGGGTACCGCTATTGGTAGAATTAGAGCAATGTTTGACGATAAAGGAAAGAGCGTAGCGCTAGCGCTACCAAGCACTCCAGTATCTATATTGGGACTACAAGATGTACCGAATGCTGGTGACCAAATAATGGTTGTTACTGACGAAAAGTTGTCAAAACAGGTTGTTGAAGAGAGAAAGAACAAAGAAAAGATAGAAAAACTGCTTGTAAGAAAGCTATCACTAGAAGATGTATTTAGCAAAATTGAAGAAGGCAAAGCAAAAGACCTTAATTTAATTATCAAAGCGGATGTCCAAGGCTCAGTAGAAGCGGTTAGACAGTCACTTGCAAGTCTTTCAAACAATGAAGTTACAGTGCATGTAGTGCATAGCGGTGTTGGCGCAATAAATGAGTCCGATGTAACGCTTGCTGACACTACCGATGCAATAATCATTGGCTTTAATATCCGTCCAGATACCAATTCTAAGATACTTGCAGACAAAATTGGCGTTGATATCAGGCTTTATAGAGTAATTTATGATGCAATCAACGATTTGACTTTGGCAATAAAGGGCATGCTCGCACCTACATACAAAGAAACATATTTAGGCAGGGCAGAGATTAGGCAAGTTTACAAGATATCTTCTGTGGGAACAATAGCAGGGTGTATGGTAAAAGACGGCAAAATTACTCGTAACGCTAAGGTTAGATTACTTCGCAACGGTGTGGTTATTGTAGAAACCGTTATTGCATCACTTCGCAGGATGAAAGACGATGTCAAGGAAGTAGCTTCGGGCTATGACTGCGGTATAGGACTTGATAAGTACAACGATATTCGTGAAGATGATATAATTGAAGCTTATATTGTGGAGGAAGTTAAGAAATGATAAAGCTCGAAAGAGTGGACAACGAAATGCAAAAGGCGCTTAATGAGATACTTTGTCATGAACTAAAGGATCAGCGCCTTAGCGGTAAAATGTTGTCAGTAACTGGGGTAAATACCACCAAAGACCTAAAATATTCTAAGGTTTTTGTCAGTATTATGCCCGATGAAGGAAAAAAAGAAGCTATAAAGGTGCTAAACTCGGCAAGCGCGTTTATTCGTAGTTTGCTTTTTGATAGGCTAAACATTAGAATGGTGCCGTCACTTACCTTTTATGCGGACAATTCTATGGAACATGGAATGAAAATTGATGCGCTAATTAAGCAAATCAATCAAGAAAAAACCTGATTTATATAAGGAGAAAGTAATGGGCAGTTATACTAAGGCAATAAATATGATGAAAGAAGCCAATACAATAGCTATTTTTATGCATATCAATCCCGATGGTGACTGTATTGGAAGCTCGCTTGCGCTATATAGGTTTTTGTCAAAGCAAAACAAAATAGTTCATTGCTTTGTAAATGCCAATGAGAAAAGCGACAAAGCGCTAATTCCAGAAAAACTATCCTTTTTGCCCTTTACAGAAGTTATAAACAAAGAAAAATTAAAAAGCTATGATTTGTCTATTGGCGTAGATGTGGCCGATGGCAAAAGAATAGGGGACGGAGCGTTCAAAACATTTTTGACTGGTAAAAATTCCATTGTTTTTGACCATCACGAAGGTTTTGTTGACTTTGCTAAATATACCGTTAGAGAAATTGACGCTGCTTCTACCACACAAATATTATACAAAATGCTGTGTGAGTATGACAAAGAAGCTATTGATAAGGATATTGCCACCCTTTTGTATGCAGGTATTGTTACTGATTCTGGCTGTTTTAGTTTTAGCTCTACATCAAGAGAAACTCACATTATTGCCGCTGAGCTTTTTGAATATGGCATAGATTATGGCGATATAAACTATCGTCTTATGAAAGATATTTCTTCCGATGTTTTTAATTTGAAACTAAGAATATTATCTAAAGCAAAATTCTTTGAAGATGGACAAATTGCAGTTATTATTTTCCGAGAAAATGACTTTTTAGAAACAAACACCCAAGAAAACAACACAGATGGTATGATAAACAGTATTCTTGATATTTCTACTGTAGAAATTGCCATTTCTATTGCGGAGACTGCTGACAAACAATATAAAGTAAGTTTCCGCACCAAAGAAAAAGTAAATGCAGCTGCTTGCGCCAAAATTTTTGGCGGAGGTGGGCATGCTCATGCCGCAGGCTGTAGGGTGTATGGATACTTTGAAGATGTTTTAGAAAAAATAATTAGCGCAAGTAAGGAAATGTTAAGCTATGCTTAGCGGTTTTATAAATCTCTACAAAGAAAGCAATATGACTTCTAATAAAGCGCTAAGTATTCTAAAAAGAAAGCTAAAAGAGAATAATATTGATACAAAAGTAGGGCATTTTGGCACACTTGATCCGATAGCTGAAGGTGTACTACCAGTCGCACTTGGTCGCGCAACTAGGTTATTTGACTATTTTTTGGATAAGTCCAAGACTTATGTTGCTACATTTTTGTTTGGCACGGAAACAGACACACTAGATGTTGAAGGCGCAATTTTAAGCAAGGACGATGTTGACATTCTAGAAAGTGATTTGCTGGGCGCAATTGGTAATTTTGTGGGAGAAATAAGCCAAATGCCTCCACAGTATAGTGCGAAATCAGTAGACGGAGTAAGGGCTTACAAACTTGCTCGGCAGGGCATTGCAGTTGACTTACAACCCAAAAATGTAACTATTCATTCCTTAGTTTTCAACAAGAAAGTAAGCAAAAACACCTATGAATTCACAATTACTTGCAGTAGTGGCACATATATTAGAAGTTTAGCTAGAGATTTGGGCATTGCACTAGGCACTGTTTGTGTAATGGCTAAGCTAATAAGAACATCAAGTGGCTTTTTCCGTGTAGAGAACGCTTTGAAATTAGATGAACTTACAAATATAGAGCAAAATATTTATCCTATAGAAACATTTTCGGATAAATTTGAGAAAATAATACTTACCTCAAAGCAAAAAACAGATTTAGTTAATGGCATATTTCCACAGATTAACAACTTAAAAGACGGTTATTATGCTGTTTATGACGATAAAATTTTAATGGGTATTGGAGAAAGACTGGAAAGCGGACGATTACGCCTAAAAACTTGGTTATTATGAAAAATTTTGTACTTGCATTAGGTTTTTTTGATTCCACTCACATTGGGCACAGGCATTTGCTAAAAAAAGCAAAGGAATTTGCGCAGTCTTTACATACAAAATTGTTGGTACTTACATTTGACGATAATTTTTTGTCGGCACTTGGAAGAAGTGGCAAAGAAATTTACCTATTTGAAGAAAAAAAAGAAATTATGCTTAGTCTAGGGGTTGATTTTGTGGAAAAAATACCTTCTAGTAAAGAGTTTTTGATGCTCACAAAAGATGAGTATTTGCACTATTTGTCAACTATTTACAATCCAATAGCAATTTTTGCAGGCAACGACTATCGCTATGGTAACAAAGCGCAGGGCGATACTGATTATTTAATAAGTTATTTTGCCAACACAAAAACAAGCGTACATATATGCGACTTATTACAAGAAAATAGTCACAAAGTGTCATCTTCAGATATAAGAGAATATATAGAAAACGGGCAAATTGAGCAAGCCAATAAGTTACTTTACGAGCCATTTTTTGTGAGCGGAATTGTTGAACATGGGTATAATATCGGCTCAAAACTTAATTTTCCCACAGCAAATATAGCTTTTGATTCCAACAAAATTATACCTAAACTTGGTGTTTATTATGTAAAAGTAGAAGTTGACGGCAAAATTTATAAAGGCATTGCAAATATAGGCAGTAGACCGACTTTTGATGAAGACAAAATCAAGGTAGAAACCTTTATCCTTAATTTTCATGAGCAGATATATGGCAAATTTCTTAAAGTTTATTTACATAAATATATAAGAGAAATAAAAAAGTTCGAAAATTCGGAACAATTAAAAGAGCAAATAAGAGAAGATATTAACTTTATTGAGGCAAATAATGACTAAATTTGGTTTGGCAGGTAATAGCTCAAGTTTTTTTGA
>CAYJBW010000053.1:6178-9297 GCA_964368255.1 uncultured Christensenella sp. | reverse complement strand
TTTCTGTGGCGACTAAACCAACCAGGGTGGTTATGGCAAGGATAACAAGTCCAAGCAAAACCAAAAAGATTGATTACCGCATTACGCTAGTGCCAAAGTCACTGTCAAATAATGTGTTAAATGTACAAATTGGCGAAGGTAAATTAAATGGCGAAATTTTGAGCAATTATAGCGGACAAAATGACATAATATTGCCAGATGCTACAAAGTATTATACTTCACCAGAAGGTGATGAGTTAGAATATGAGTTTTTGGGCTGGTACACCACAGAAGATTATCAAGATGGCACAGAAATAAGGGAGATAAAAGCAGGGAGTAGTGGAGAAATAAATATTTATCCTAAGTTCGCCGCGCCAGTTCCTTACAGGGATGCAAGAGATGGGTTTGTGTATGTTCCTTACGGCCTATATCCCCAAACAAAAGTGAAAGATTATAATCTATTGAAGCAAATTAAGGCTAGTGCTGCCTACACTTCTGCAGGTAATGGCGCGCAGTTTACATACAACACAGAAAAGTATTATAAATACAAACCTGACAATCAGCCTAATGTAATTGAGAATGGATATAGTTCTACTTCGTTTTATGTATTCAAGGTGGAACCTGTTTGGTGGAGAGTGCTAGTTACAGCAAACAGTCCTGTTAATAGCGGTTCAACTTATACCTTGCTTACAAGGAATATAATTGCTTGCAGTCCGTATTCCACTTCTGGAGTAACCGCAAGCGGAGAAGAAATAACTTCAGAAGTTGACCCAAAGTTAAAAGCAAAGTATGATCCAAATTCCGCATACGAAAGTTCCAACCTTCGTAGTGCAATACTGGGCATTTATAACAGCTGGATAGCGCCTAACGCGAACACTAGCTATGTTCGGACACGCACATTCACAAAATTTGAAGTTGTGTCCGGCGGTGGAGACGGAGAAGATACAGTTGAAGAAGAAACATATACTGATGCTTCTTGGGCACTTAGCTACAGCGAAGCATTCCAGACGAGCTATGGCTTTCATTCTTCTTGGGAAGAAATGGACACAAAAAGACAGGCTGTAGCCACAGACTTTGCATTAGCTAGCGGAGTGTACAGCTCTAAGACAAAGGCATATGTAGAAAAAGGCAGTTGGTGGTTAAGGGGTTCTGGCAATACTTATGATTATACCCATAAAAGAATAGCCTATGTAAAATACACTGGCAAATTACATTCTTACATGTCGCTTAACTATGGCTTAAGAAGCGGAGTAAGACCGTCAATAAATGTACAAGCTTGGTTTAGCGTAGCATAATAAATATTTAGGAGAAGAAATGGCAAAATTTAACGGATACGGTGGCGGGGGCTTTGGTGGTGGCAATATGCAACAGATACTAAAGCAAGCGCAAAAAATGCAACAAGACATGGCAGCTGCTCAAGAAGAGCTTGCAGATACAGAAGTAGTAGCGACAGCTGCTGGTGGTATGGTAGAAGTGGTAATGTCCTGCGACAGAAAGTTAAGCTCTATCAAAATAAATCCCGAAGCAGTGGATGTAGACGACATAGAAATGCTAGAAGATATGATAATTGCCGGCATAAATGAAGCGCTCAAGCTTGTTGAAGAAGAGAACGAAAGAGTAATGGGACCGCTAACTGGTGGCATGGGCGGACTAGGGGGACTAGTATAACAATGCAACTAGAGAGCATGTCAAGACTAATTGCTTGTTTCAAAAGACTGCCGGGTGTAGGTATTAAGACAGCAACAAGATACGCATATAGCCTAATAGAACATGATAGAGAGTACGCAAAAGAGTTCTGTGAGGCTATTATTTCTGCCAAAGACACCGTCAAGTTTTGCAAAGTGTGCGGTAATTATACAGAAGATGATACTTGCGAAATTTGCATGCAAAGGGACAAAAGCACTATTTGTGTAGTGGCAGAACCTAAAGATATTACTCCATTTGAAAAAATAGGCAACTTCAAGGGAGTTTATCATGTACTACACGGAGTTATTGACTTCCAAAAAGGTGTGGGCGTAGAAGATATAAAAGTTAAAGAACTTTTGGGCAGGCTTAGCGGTGTTAAAGAAGTAATTATTGCAACCAACCCCGACATAGGCGGAGAACTTACCGCATCGTATTTAGCCAACCAAATTAAACCATTAGGGATAATAGTCAGTAGGCTTGCTTACGGAATTTCGGTAGGTAGCGAAATAGAATATGCCGATGAGCTCACATTGCAAAGAGCGCTAAACGACAGAAAACAATTATAATCAATTAACCGCAAAAATAAATATATTTAGCCCAGTTAATACAATGTACCATACAACTACAGGAAGCACAAAAAAACAAAGGTAACGGGTATGCTTTATTGATAAGTAAAGGATATAAAAGTTTGTTGCTAACATAACTATAATAATAGCCATAGACAGTGTTAGGTTATGGAGCCGAAAAAAAGTGTAGCACCACAGTGCATTGCCTATTAGAAGGGTAGCTACGCTAAAAAATTGTTTTTGCAATTTTTTTACCAACAAAAACTCAGCAATAACAACAGAAAGAAGCAAATAACAAAGCAGCCAAATAAATGAATGGATGTTACCGTTTATATCAGGCTTTATTAGCGTTACGAACCATTCATTCGGTTTCATAAACAACGCATTTATTGCGCCGAACACTATCATAATGATTAGTCCAAAAGATAGGTAGACAGCGCGGTAGTAGTTCTTCATATTAGATTATATAAAATAACTAAAGAAATATTTGCACAAAGGAGAAATTATGAAAAAATTTTTTGTAATAATGGCGATTTTTGTCATTTTTTGTCTACTACTATGTGGCTGTAGCGGCATTGTTGTTGAACAAAAGGCATCTGACTTGACCTATGCAAAAATTTACAGAGAAGCAGTGTCTTTAGGTTTTGAAGGTAGTTTAGAAGATTTTCTTGAGCTAGTTCGGGGCGCAGAAGGCAACGGCATTAGCATGGTACAAATTGATGAGCAAGGCAATTTGGTTGTGCGTTATACCAAAGAACATGAAACCTGCCTTGTGGGCAAAGTAAAGGGTGAAGACGGTAAAGACGGTGTAAGTATTATTGGTGTGGAACTAAGCGAAGAAGGTGAACTGCTGTTGACACTTTCCGACAACCCCAACGAATCAATCAA